>JBGPLJ010000039.1:0-17403 GCA_041486385.1 Steroidobacteraceae bacterium | reverse complement strand
TTGCCATGGTCGGCGTGCTCCTCAATGGGAATTCCGCGCGCTCAATTCTCGGAGTCGTCGTCGCTCCTTTCATCGTCGCAGCCAGTCGACTTCGTCTGCTCGCCAAGCTTCTTGATCGCTACTTCGTGCGCCCGGTAGAAATTCACGTTCGCCATGGAGGTACCCGCCGGCAGCTTGCTACCCGGCTGGGTCAGCGCCCACGCAGCCATGCCGTTCTGAAAAAGTGACATGGTGAAAACGAGGTACTCGCGAGTCGAGAGGCCCGCGGACGTGACAGCCGCCTTGGCGCCGGGAACGGCATTGAATCGCGCGACCATGCCGTCCAGTGACTTCGCGTCCTCGCCGTCATCGCAGTCGCCCGGCATCCGCCTCGCAAGCGCGCCGAGGTTCTTGGTCGCTTGCGTGTACTTGGCGAGCGCCGCATCGCTCAGCAGGTAGCGCGCGATCTCCTGGGTATCCCGGTCCGTCAAGTCCCAAGCAAAGGATGTGGCCGACACTAGTAAGGCAATTGCGATTGAGGCAGCCAACGGCCATGTCTTATTTATTTTCATTGGCGGCTCCAGGTCGGGGCCGAAATGCTAACCGAATTCGCCGCGCCGGCGGTAGCGGCCGGCGCGATCATGCGTTTCGCTTCCAACTGCTCGTCAATCGACGTCGTCGAGCTCGAGCCACTGCAAGGCTTCTTCGATTGACGTCGTTACCTTGATCGGCACGCCACGATTTCGGGCGACGACTTCGCCAAATCTGTCCCGGTCGATCAGCGGCTCCGATCCCACCACAGCGAGACGAATGAATGCTTTGCCGGGCGCATGAAGTCGCGACTGGTGATAGAACCGGCTGATGCTGTCGGACAGATCGAAGCGCTGCGCGGTGCCGGGTGCGCCGAGGAGCTGTCGACAGTCAATCAGGATCTTCAACAGATTGTGTTTCGCCGCGGCTTCGATAGCGTCGCGGAATACCTGCTTGGCCTCGCTTTCCTCGAACATGCCCGTGACCACGACGAGCACGTGCGTGGCCCGCAGCGTCAGCTCCCGTTGAATGCTCATCCCTGCTCCAACATCCGATGTCCTGCACGCCTATCCAGGCGTGTCGCCAGTGACCCAGCAAGTGCATCGAAGCGGGCGCCATGCTAAACCCAATCGAGCCGGCCGTCGAAACTAGAGCGGCTTTAGGGGCGTCGCAGCAGGTCGCTCGGCGGTCTTGCGCGCGGACCAGGGCAGGAGCATTCCGACTTGCTCGCGGTAGCGGCGGTATTGATCACCGAACTGCGCGATGAGGTCGCGCTCCTCGAAATAGATGCCAAGAAGGATGTAACCGGTCGTGGCAATCGCAAAAAGCAGGTGGCCCGCGGTCATGACAGGCGCCGCCCAGAAGGCCAGCAGGAACCCGAGGTAGATGGGATGCCGAACGCGCTTGTAGAAGAGCGGCGTCCGGAAGACCGGCGGGGCCATCTCCTGGTTGCGGAGCCGCGAAAAGACCTGTCTGAGGCCAAAAAGCTCGAAGTGATTGAGGAGAAAGGTGCTTACGAGAACCATGCCCCAGCCAATCCAGTAGACGGTGTTGATCGCTCCCATGCCGAGGGAACTTGTGACATTCCACAGCGGCGTCGGAATCGGTTGCCATTGCCAGAAGAGGAGCAGCAATACGGCACTCGCAAACAATACATAGGTGCTGCGCTCGACCGACTTCGGCACGATCCGGGTCCAGCCCCGCTTGAAGGCGGGCCGGGCCATGACACTGTGCTGGACCGCAAACAGCGTCAGGAGCGCAGCGTCCACGACGAGCGCCATCAGGGGCGACCCTGCAACCCCCGAATCGATACTCTTCGGCACCCAAAAATTCCCAACAAAACCGATGGCATAGAGAAAGCTGCCGAAAAAGATGACATAGCAGACCGCGCCGTAAAGAACTGCAACTATGCCGCCCATGTCTGGACTCCCTTCGTGGTGTAGGCTGCACGATAGTCCCCATCCGTGGAAGCCGGCGTGGAAACGGCCATGGAATCAACTCAATCAAAGCAGGCAGACGACCTGCCACGCATGCGGATTCAGATGCTTGGGCCCCTGACGATCACCCGCCAGGGCAAGCCGCTCGCACTCCCCGCATCGCGCAAGGTCCGCGCCCTGACGGCCTATCTGGCACTTGCGCCCCGCCCCGTGAGCCGCAGCCATCTCTGCGAATTGCTATGGGATGAACCCAGTGACCCGCGGGGCGAGTTGCGCTGGAGCCTCAGCAAGATGCGCAGCGTGCTCGATGAGCCTGGTCAGCAGCGCGTGGCGACGTCCGGGGATCTGATCTCACTTGATCTCACCGATTGTTTCGTCGATGCCCTGCAGATCGCAAAGGCGACGCAAAGCGGCATCGAAAAGCTCGACCTGGATGCTTTGCGATCGCTAGCGGGATTTCTCGCCGGCGCTCTCCTCGACGGGCTCGAGATGGAGAACAGCCCGCATTTCAATGGCTGGCTCGTCGCCCAGCGCCGCCGTCTGCATGCCTGCCACACGGCGATCCTCGAACAACTCGTGCGCAGTCTTCCGGCCGACTCCGAGGAAATGTTCGGATTTCTCGAGCAGTGGCTCGAACACGCGGCGCTCGACGTGCGCGCGCACGAGATTCTCCTCAGAACGCTCGCACGGCGCAGCCGCATTCGCGAAGGCGAGGAGCATCTCGCGACGGCGGTGCGGCTCTTCGAAGCGGAGGGCCTCGACGCCGCGCCGATTCGCGCCGCCTGGCGGGACGCGCGCCAGCAACCCGCGAATGTATCTGCCGGTCCGCAAGCGAATCCCGCGACGGCCACGGCTCCAATGACAGCCGCGCGCCGCGCCTCCATAGCCGTGATGCCGCTGATCGATCGCATGCCGAGCGACACGCAGCGCGGTGGCATTGCCGATGGCCTCACTCACGACATCATCACGCGACTGGCAAAGCTCCGCAGCGTCGCTGTCATCGCGCAGGGCACGATGTTCGCGCTGGGCGAGCGGAGTATCGGTCCGGAAAACGCCGGCCGGACGCTGAACGCGGACTACGTCGCGAGTGGGTCGGTGCAGCGCCGCGGCGAACGTCTGCAGGTACGGATGGAGCTCGTCGAAACGCGCATGGCGCGCATCATCTGGGCGGAGGATTTCGACTACAAGATCGGCGACGCGCTGCAGGTGCTCGATGAGATCGGCAACCAGATCGTCGCGGCGATCGCGAGCGAAATCGAAACAGCCGAGCGCAATCGCGCGCTGCTGAAGCCACCGAACTCACTGGATGCATGGGAGGCCTATCATCGGGGGCTCTGGCACATGTATCGATTCCGCGGGGGGGACAACGATCAGGCGCAACATTTCTTCCAGATGGCGGTGCGACTTGATCCCACCTTCGCGCGCGCGCACGCCGGTCTATCGTTCACGCATTGGCAGAATGCGTTCCTGCATCGCACGGCCGATCGCGAACTCGAAATGGACCGTGCGCTGGCGACCGCGGAACAGAGCGTGATTGTCGACGAACGCGATCCGTCGGCGCATTGGGCGATGGGCCGCGCCTTGTGGCTGCGCGGGCATCAGGAACGATGCCTGCAGGAACTGGAGCACGCAGTCGATCTCAGTCCGAACTTCGCGCTCGGCCATTACACGCTCTCCTTCGTGCACAGTCAGTCGGGCGATCCCGCAGCTGCGATCCGGGCGTCCGACCATTCGCGGCGCTTGAGCCCATTCGATCCGCTGCTCTTTGCGATGCTTGCTAGCCGGGCCATCGCTCACGTCCGACTGGGCCAACTGGATGAAGCGGCCGTTTGGGCGGTCAACGCGATCAACCGGCCCAATGCCCACATCCATGTCCGCGCCATCGCGGCCCACTGCCTCGCGGCCGCCGGCCGCGTCGATGAAGCGCGTTCCGTTACAGCGCTGATTCACGCGGAACATCCGAACTACCGCATCGATGATTATCTGACGGCATTCCGGTTTTCTCCGGACGCCGCGGCTTTGTTCCGGCAAAGTGCCAAAATGATCGGGATCGGTTAGCAACTCGCGGGGTCGACATGTCGAAGCGCTTCATCGTTCTTGGATCGATGCTCCTGGTGTCATCTGGCGCGCTCGCCGGCGCCTTGTCCGAGGAGATCACCCGGTTCTCGCAGCAGAATTTTCCGGAATACCTGGACCTGCTCGCCATCGACAACGTCGCCTCGAAACCAGAGGACATCGTCCGCAACGCGGCGTTTCTCGAACAGTCATTTCAGAAGCGCGGATTCAAGACCCAGCGCCTTGAGAACCCCGCCGGCCGGCCGGCGGTGTTCGCGGAATACCCGGGAAAGGCAAAGGGCGCCAAAACCGTACTTTTCTATATCCATTTCGACGGGCAACCGGTGATCCCGGCGGAATGGGCACAGAAAAGTCCCTTCGGGCCCGTCGTCAAGAAGCGGGACGAGCATGGCGAGTGGCGGGAAGTCGGGCGCGCCGAGCTCTTCCGCAAGCCACTTGATCCGGAGCTGCGGGTCTTCGCGCGCGCGGCCTCCGACGACAAGGCGCCGATCATGATGTTTCTCACGGCGATCGATCTCCTCAAGAAACAGAAGAAACGGCCCGCCGTCAACATCAAGCTGCTGCTCGATGGCGAGGAGGAGATGGGTAGCCCAAGTCTTGGCGGCATGGCGCAGGCGAATCCGTCGCTCCTTGGCGCCGATGCGCTCGTGATTCTGGATGGACCCGCTCACGACTCAGGCCGTCCGACGCTTTCCTTCGGTAATCGCGGCATCGCACAGGCGACGCTCATCGTCTTCGGTCCGCGCGCGCCCCTCCACAGCGGCCACTTTGGGAATTACGCGCCGAATCCGGCGCTGCGCCTCGCGGCACTGCTCGCCAGCATGAAGGACGACGACGGGCGCGTGCTCGTGCCCGGCTACTACGACGGCATCGTGTTGACACCGGCGGATCGCGAGGCACTTGCGAAGACCGGCGACGACGAGGAAGCCCTGCGCAGGCGTCTTGGCATTGCGCGCGCCGAGAAAGTGGGCGCGAGCTATCGCGAAGCCATGCAATATCCATCGCTCAACGTGCGCGGCATGGCATCGGCGTCCGTCGGCGACAAAGCGGCGAACATCGTGCCGAGCGAAGCCGAGGCCGATATCGATATGCGCACGACGCCCGAAAACGACGGGCACCACCTGTTCGAACTCGTCAGGCGGCACATCGAACGGCAAGGCTATCACCTGGTCGAGGGCGTGCCGACGGATGCGGATCGGATGCAGTACGACAAGCTCGCGAGTTTCCGCCTGGGCGGCGTGCAGGCCGCGGCCCGGACGTCGATGGACTCGGCGGTCGGCCATTGGGCGGCCGCGGCGATGAAATCGGCGACTGGCCCAACGCCAGGCGGCGAGCCGGTGCGCATTCGCATGATGGGCGGGACCGTACCGACCGATGTGCTCGTCGACGCGCTGCATCTGCCGTTCGTGGGCGTGTGCACAGTCAACGGCGACAACAATCAGCACACGCATGACGAAAATCTGCGGATAGGCAACTTCATCAGCGGCACCGAGACCATCTACAGTCTCCTCACGACCAAGTATCCGCAGTAACTAGTGCTCGACTGCTCTCAGCGCATCGCGTGCATTCGTCACGACGTTCGGATCGGCGTCGGCGAGCGCCAGATGCAGCAAGGCGGCCGTGCGACCACTCTCGTCACCGTGCTGGGCCAGGCGCCGCAGCAAGTCCACCGCCAGGATACGATTGCGAGAGACCTCGTCGAACCGCACCGTCTGTTCCAGGACACTTAGCGATTGCGGTGTGGCCGTTGCATCGTCCAGGTCTCCGATCGCCGCTGCGCGGGCATCGGCATCGCTGCTGTATGGGGACATCAGCGAAGAGTTCATCTGATCATTGCTGGCTTCAGCAGCGGCATCGGCGCGCGGCGGTGTTGCAAGCAACGGCGGCGGGTCGGTACGAACCATTGTGATCGACGCTAACGGCGGCGCGCTCGCCCCTGCGCCCGGCTGAACCGGCACCGGGACTTGCGTCCCGATGCCGGCCCCGTCGTCCTTGAACAGGAAGATGACGCCGGCGAACGTGGCGACGCACGCCAGCGACAACCGCAGGGCATTGCGATTCACTAACGCCAGCCCGTCACATCCAGGATCACGCCGTGACCCGTGATGTTGTGCTGAATACTCACGTAGTAGTGCCTGCCGCTCGCGTCGAAGATTCCGCCCGTCGATTCCGCGGTCAGATCATTGAGCGTCATCACCTTGATGCATCCATCCGACAGCGTATCCGTGTCGTCTCCGTCATCGAGACAGTCCCAGATGTCGTTGTTGCGCGGTGTCGGATAGAGCGCGCCCTCACCGTCTTCATTGAGCAGGAAATTCCCGGTGCCTGGCTGAATGTCGATATTGTCCGGCATGCCGAAGTCGGGATTGCCGAGCACGAGGGGATGGAACTCGGGAATCGAGGCGGTATTGATGCCACTCGTGACGCTGACGTCGCTTGCCGCGGCCACGGTCCCATCGGTGACGCAATAGACTTCGCCCCAGTTATTGTCACCGTTCGGTGTTGAGTCCGGAATGTCCTGACCGGTGTTGGTGCCGCAGACGCGCACGTTCCCGGCCGCGAGTACTTCCGGGTCGACGGTCATGTCTTCGGGACGATAGAAGCTCGTCAGCTTCAGGGTGCTCGCCGCCGCGCGCAGATTGATGGGCGCAGTACCGGTGATTTCGACCCACACGCCGCGGCCAATCTGATTACCCTGACCGACATCGGTATTGCCGCCGTTGCGACCGAGCCGCATGCCATAGAGGCTGCCACTCGCCCACGGCGATTGAGCGAGACTCGTGATCGTTCCACCGGTCCAGAGCGTCGTCGGAATGAACTTCACGAATGCGCCGCCCGGATTGCCGAGTCCCCCGCCGCCCGGTCGATTCTCGTCCGTCAGATACACGACGCCGTTCGGCAGGATGCCGAGGCCTTCGAAGGCGAATTGTCCCAGTGCCGGACGACCCACGACATGCGCCGGATCGGAGCTCGCGCCGAAACCGGCCGCTGGCACGGTCACATTGCTCGTGTGCAGAGGATCGAGGATCTCGAAGAGACGTCCGTTGGTGCCATTTTCCTCGCCGACGACCAATGTGCCCCAGGCCGTAACCCGGCCGGGATCGCAGCTCGTGAGACCTGAACTGATGATGGTCTCGGGCACGCCCGTCTTGAGGTCGATGCGCTGCACGCCGATTTGACCGCTGCCCTGTTCATTGCAGGCAATGATGTGCGTCGGCTGACTGGCATTTGGCCAGAGAACCAGCTGGTCGATATTCGGCGTCAATGCCGCAGCGGCGCTGACAATCTTGACCCGCAATCCCGGGGCGACGCTGATCAGCGCCGCAGGATTGGCGTCGGCGGCGGCCGCCGACAGCGAGAGTGTTGACGACTCGCCGAGGGGAGCAAACACGCCGAAGAATTCAAGTGACTGAATCCGGGCGAGTCTTTCGACCTCGACACCGAAGTCGGACGTGCGGTGATGATGGAAACCATCGGCCATCGCGGTGGATGTCACGGTCACCGCCGCGGCGGCGGCAAATGCGAGGAAGCGTTTCATTGATGTCTCCTTAAGAAGTCGCCTCAGGTCCTCCAAGGCGTCGCACGCAAACGTAGCGTTCGCTCTTGACCGGCACGTGACCCTGGCGTTACGAAGAAATGTCAGCTGCGCTCCCTCCCAGTTGCGATAATGTGGCGCGCAATGTCCCCCGTCCTCTCCATCAGGAACGTCACCAAGTCATACGCTTCGGGCCTTCAGGCCCTGAAGAGCATCAACCTTGAGATTCACAAGGGTGAAATATTCGCGTTACTTGGACCCAATGGCGCGGGCAAGACGACACTGATCAACATCATCTGCGGGATCGTCACGCGCTCGACGGGCGAGGTCATCGCCGACGGTCATGACATCGCGCGCGACTATCGCGCCGCCCGCACCAAGATCGGGCTCGTGCCGCAGGAGCTCGCGACCGACATGTTCGAGAAGGTGATTTCAACCGTCGCGTTCAGTCGCGGGCTCTTCGGACGCTCCCCGAATCCCGCTTTCATCGAAAATGTGCTGCGGGATCTTTCTCTCTGGGAAAAGCGCAACGATCGCATCCAGACGCTCTCGGGCGGCATGAAACGGCGCGTGATGATCGCCAAGGCGCTCGCGCACGAACCGCAGATTCTTTTTCTTGACGAGCCCACCGCGGGCGTCGACGTCGAGCTGCGGCGGGACATGTGGAACCTGGTAAGGGGCCTGCGCCAGCGGGGCGTCACCATTATCCTGACCACGCACTACATCGAGGAAGCCGAGGAGATGGCCGACCGTGTCGGCGTCATCAACAAGGGTGAACTCATCCTGGTCGAAGAAAAGACGACGCTCATGCACAAACTCGGCAAACGCCAGCTGACGCTCCATCTGCAGGAGCCGATGAGCGCCATTCCCGCCGGCCTTGCCGACTGGTCGCTCAAGCTCAGGGCCGACGGCCATGACCTCGAATACTCTTTCGATGCCAGCCGCTCCGAGAGCATCTCCGCCCTGTTGAGGCGCATGAGTGAGCTCGGCATCGGCTTCAAGGACCTCAACACGCATGAAAGCTCACTCGAGGATATCTTCGTGAGCCTGGTGGGGACGCGCAAATGAGCCGGGATGCACTCCTCTTCAACCGTTTCGGTGTGTGGGCCATCTACAAGTTCGAGATGGGGCGCGCCCTGCGCACCGTCGGCGGAACGTTCATCACGCCCGCGATAACGACTTCGCTCTACTTCGTGGTGTTCGGGTCCGCGATGGGCCCGCGCATGACTGCGGTGACGGGAGTCAACTACGGCGCGTTCATCGTGCCCGGGCTCATCATGCTTTCGATCCTGACGGAAAGCCTGTCGAATGCCTCGTTCGGCATCTACATGCCCAAGTTCACGGGCACGATCTACGAGCTGCTGTCTGCGCCGGTGTCATACCTCGAAATACTGCTGGCCTACGTCGGCGCGGCGGCGACCAAATCAATCGTTCTTGGCTGCGTGATCCTGGGGACGGCCTCGCTCTTCGTGCCGATACAAATCATGCACCCGTGGTGGATGATCGCCTTTCTCATTCTGACGGCCGCGACCTTCAGCCTGTTCGGGTTCATCATCGGCATCTGGGCCAAAGGTTTCGAGCAGCTGCAATTCGTCCCGATGCTGGTCGTCACGCCGCTCACTTTCCTCGGCGGCGCGTTCTATTCGATCTCAATCCTGCCGCCCGTGTGGCGCGCGTTCAGCCTGTTCAATCCGGTCGTCTACCTGATCAGCGGTTTCCGCTGGAGCTTCTACGGCATCTCCGACGTGAGTGTCGGCGCCAGCCTTGGACTGACACTTGGAATCTTCCTGCTGTGCCTCATGGTGGTAGGCTGGATTTTCCGCACGGGTTATCGACTCAAGAACTGACAGCCGCTTTTTTTCCCGGGAGGCATCATGAACACGCTACCGATTATTGCCGTTGTCGGCTCCACGGGCGCACAGGGCGGCGGCCTCGTCCACGCGATCTTTGCCGATAAAGAGAGGAAGTTCGCGGTGCGCGCGATCACCCGCAAACCGGACGGTCCCGCTGCGCGCGAGCTCGCCGCGCTCGGCGCCGAGGTGGTTGCCGGTGATCTCGACGATACCGCCAGTCTGGAGCGCGCGTTCGCCGGTGCGCAGAACCTTTACGCCGTTACGAACTTCTGGGAACACTTCTCGCCCGAGCGCGAGCTTGTTCAGGCCGCCAACATAGCGCGCGCGGCGCTGAGCGCCGGCATCAAGCACGTGATCTGGTCGACGCTCGAGGACACACGCAAGTTCATACCGCTCGCCGATACCCGCATGCCAACGCTGATGCAGCGGTACAAAGTGCCGCACTTCGACGCGAAGGGCGAGGCCGACGCGCTCTTCAAGGACCTGCCGACGACCTGCCTGCGCACCTCGTTCTACTGGGACAACCTGATCAACTTCGGCATGGCTCCGCAACGCGGAGCCGACGGCACGCTCAACTTCGTGCTGCCGATGGGCGATCGAAAACTCCCCGGCATCGCGGTTGCCGACATCGGCGCCTGCGCGTATGGCGTATTCAAGCGTGGCAGGGAATTCATCGGCCGCATGATCGGAATTGCCGGCGGGCATCTGAGCGGCACCGAGATGGCTGCAGCCTTATCGAAGACACTTGGCGAGCCGGTGCGTCACGTCACCATGCCATTTGCCGCCTATGCGAAGCTCGGCTTCCCGGGCGCGGACGATCTCGCCAACATGTATCACTACAACCACGACTTTGAGAGGGAGTTCTGCGCACAGCGACCAATCGCGTTCGCGCGTGAACTGCATCCGGGGCTGCAGAGCTTCGAGCGGTGGCTGGCGGTGAACGGGTCGCGGATTCCGAAAGCCTGACCGAGTTTCGGCTCAGTGGCGCCGGAACGCGTCGTCGACCCGGGCGAAGACCTTGCGCATCATCTGTTGGGCGCCGGGCACGTCCTTGGCACGAATCCGGTCGAGCAGCTCGCGGTGCATCTTCACCTGCGGCGCAAGGCTGCTGCCTCGCGCGACCATCCGCCGCAAGACGATTCGACCACGGATGTCGAAGTGCAGCGAATCCCATACGGTGACAAACACGCGGTTGCCACTCGCTTCGGTCAGCCGGCGATGGAAGCGCACGGCGGCATCGATGTAGCGCTCGGAATCGCGCGCGGCGGCATCGGCCATGTCGCGGTGGAATTGCTCCAGGTCCACGATCACTTCGGGAGCGCAGGGAATGGCGAGCTCAACGGCGCGCACTTCGAGCGTCGCGCGCAGCTCGTACGATTCGCGCATCTCGTCGACATCCGCGCCGCGCACGCGCGTTCCGCGGTAGCGCTCGGAAGTTACGAGACCTGAGCCTTCGAGCTCGCGCAACGCCTCGCGGATCGGCGCCTGGCTCACGTTGAACTCACGCGCGAGGGCGAGTTCCTTGAGCTGCGTGCCTGCCGGGTATTTGCCGTCGAGAATGCGCGCGACAAGCATTTCCCGGATACGGTCGCGCATGCAGGTGCGGTCAAGCGCGGGCTCTTTCGGCACGGGCTTCAGTGCGGTTTTTGCCATTCGAGTCAGACTCTTGGTTACAGAACCGGTTGATCGAGCTGCCCTTTAGTCCAGCCGCCGCCGAGCGCACGCACAAGGCCAACGGCGGCATTCATGCGCCGCACACGCGCATCGAGCGCCGAGCGCTCCGCCTGCAGCGCGGCGGTCTGCGTGCTGGTCACTTCAAGGTAATCGGCCACTCCCGCGGTGTAGCGCTTGTCCGCGTGATAGGTCGAGCGCCGCGCGGAGGCCGCAGCCGCTTCATCGGCTTTCAGTTCCTCCGCCAGGTGATGCAGAGCGGCCAGGTTATCCTCGACCTCGCGGTACGCTGTGAGCGCGGCCTGGCGATAGTTGGCGACGGCCTCATCGTACGCCGCGCGGGCGTGACGACTCACGCCGGAACGCGCGCCCGCGTCGAGCAAGGGCAATGCCGCCGACGGCCCCGCGGACCAGAAGCGACTCGGGGCATCAAACCAGACTTGCGTTGCCGTGGCTTCGTAGCCACCCACTGCGCCGAGCGCGAACACTGGAAACCACGCGGCGCGTGCGACGCCGATCTCGGCATTGGCCGCGGCCACGGCGCGCTCCGCGCTCGCGATATCGGGCCGGCGCTCGAGGAGCGTCGATGACAGTCCGGTATCGATCGGCGGCGGCTCGCCGACAAAATCCGCGGGTCCGAGTGAGAAGTTGCCCGGCGGCTGACCGAGGAGGACTGCGATTGCATGCTCGAGCTGCGCGCGCTGCAATTGCACGGCGGCAAGTTGCGCGCGCGCGTTCTCGCGCAGCGTCTCCGCCTGATCGACATCCGTCGCCGCTGCGATGCCTCCGTTGTAACGATTCGTTGTGAGCTCGAGTGCGTGGTCGAAGGCCTTGACGCTGTCTTCGAGAAGCCGCAGCGTCGCGTCGGCGCCGCGCAAAGAGAAGTAATCCGTCGCGAGCTCCGCGCGGACCGCAAGATCGACCGCGGCAAGGTCAGCCGCGCGCGCTTGAGCTCGATCGTGCGCGGCGTGCGAAGCGCTGCGCAGACGCCCGAAGAGGTCGATCTCCCACGCGAAGTCGAGCGACGCGCTGTACTCGTTGCCGATCGTGCTGACACCTCCCGAGCGCGGTGCGTTAGCGGACGTGCGTGCCCGGCTCGCTGAGCCGCCGGCATCGACCGACGGAAAGATATCCGAGAATGCACGGCGCGAGATGGCGCGGGCCTCGGCGTAGCGTGCAACGGCCGCGAGCAAGTCCTGATTGCCGCTGCGCAATGCCTGCTGCAGTTCGTTCAACTTCGGGTCGCCGAAGGCCTCCCACCAGGCGCCGCGAGATTGGGTGTCCGCTGGCGCTGCCGGCATCCAGTCGCCCGATTCCTTATAAGAGGCAACGGCCGGTGTCGTCGGCGCCCGGTAACGGGGCGCGAGCGTGCATGCGCCAAGGAGCACAGCGAGTCCGAGGCCGATGAAGTGCGTCCGCGTCATCACGACTTCGCAGCCGGCTTTTCGGACGGTGCGGCGACATGCACCACCGTGTCCGGGGTCAGTGAATCCGGCGGGTTAACGATTATGTCGTCGCTTGCGCTGAGGCCGCTGGCGATCTGGAGGTCGGAACCCAGATCGCGACCGATCGTGATGTGCTTCAACACCACGCGACCCTGGGAATCAACCGTCGCAACCTGCAGGCCGTTACCGCGGTCGATCAGCACGTTCGCCGGCACCTGGAACGAGGAGCTGTCGGCAACCGCAAGCAGTTTGAAGTGCACTTCCGCATACGCGCCCGGCAGCAACTCATTCTTCGCGTTGTCGACGATGAGTTGCGCCAGCAGCGTCCGCGAAGCGGGATCGATCGCGCTCGAGGTGCGCTCGAGCTTTGCCGTGTAGGCGCGACCCGGCCGATCGGGGAAAGTTACCTCGGCTTCCAGACCGGGCACCATCTGCGCCGCGTAATTCTGTGGCACACGCACGTAGAGCCGCAGCTGCCGTGTGTCGGCGATGCGGAACAGATCGAGACCCGAACCGCCGCCCGCAGCAATGAGCTGGCCCACATCGGTATTGCGCACCGTCACCACGCCGTCGAACGGCGCGACGATCTTCTTGAACGAGGTCAGCTCGCGCAGACGCTGCAGGTTGGCCTGCGCCGCATGGAGCTGCGCCGCGCTCGCCGCCGCGAGGCTGAGCTTTTCGTCAGCGTCCTGCTTCGAGACGGAATCCGTTTCGCGCAAGCCCCGCCAGCGTTCAGCCGTGATGTTCGCGATGCCCTGGTTGGCCTCGGCATTGGCGACGTCCGCTTGAGCCTGCCGCAACTGCTGATCGAGCTCGGGCGCGTCGATTTCGGCGAGCACCTGCCCCGCCTTCACATGCGCGCCGATGTCGACATAGCGGCGCTTCAGATAACCATTCGTGCGCGCATAGATGGGCGCGTCGTAGTTCGCCTGCACACTGCCCGGCAGCGTGATGACCGCCCCTTCAGACAATGCCTGCGGCTTGATCGTGGCGACCGTGACGATGGCCTGCGCTTCAGTCTGCTCCTTGAGCTTGACGCTCGCCGCATGCGAAGCGATGACGGTCCACGCCACAGTAATAATAGCGACGATGCCGACCGCGATGCTGACCCGCGTGACGCCGCGCGACGTCGCAATAGGTGTGGCAGGCTGTGATTTTTCCATGACGCGTTCTCGATTCAAATGTGTGGCTCAAGCCGCGGGCGCCGGTGCCGGCGCAGGCATGGCCTGGTCGCGGCCGTGAATGCGCGTGAACACCGCGGGAACGAAAAACAATGTGGCGCCCGTCGCGAACAGCAGGCCGCCGATGACAGCGCGGCCAAGTGGCGCGTTCTGCTCGCCGCCCTCGCCGAGCCCGAGCGCCATCGGCGACATACCGATAATCATCGCGAGCGCCGTCATCAACACCGGCCGGAATCGCGTGATGGCCGCGTCGAGCGCCGCTTCTGCGGCGGTTGCGCCCGCGTTCATGCGCTCGCGTGCAAAGCTCACGAGCAGAATACTGTTCGCGGTGGCGACCCCCATGCACATGATGGCGCCGGTGAGCGCCGGCACGCTGAGCGTCGTGCCCGTGATGAGGAGCATCCACACGATGCCGGCGATCGCTCCCGGCAGCGCCGTGATGATGATGAAGGGGTCGAGCCAGGACTGGAAATTGATCACGATCAGGAGATACACGAGCAGGATGGCGCCCGTCAGCCCGACCAGAAGGCCGGTGTACGAGGAGGTCATTGTCTGCATCTGGCCGCGCGCAAAGATGTGCGTGCCCTTCGGCAGCTTGCCGTCCTCGGCCGCAATGACTTCCCGGATGTCGCTCGCGACGGCGCCTAGGTCCCGGCCCTGCACGGCACCGTAGATGTCGATCACCGGCTGCGCGTCGTAATGAGAAACGATGGCTGGACCGAAGCCGCGCGAAATGGTCGCGAGTCCGCCGAGAATCTGCGGCTGGTCGCCGCCAGTCACAGGCACGTTGTCAAGGTCCGCGAGGCTCGACATACGGTACTGCGGCGTTTGTGCGACGATCGGGTACTGCACGCCTGTTTCCGGATTCAGCCAGAATGTCGGCGAGATCTGGCCGCTGCCTGAAAGCGTGAGCAGCAGGTTGTTCGCAATGTCTTTCTGGCTGGCGCCGACTTCCCCGGCGCGGCTACGATCGGCCGCGACGCGCAGCTCCGGCTGATTGAAGGTCTGCTGGATGCGAAGATCGACGAGGCCCGGGACATGGCGGAGCCTGGCGAGCAGGCCGTTCGCCACGTCGCGGTTCTTCGGACTCGAGCCTGCGACCTGGATGTCGATGGGCGCGGGCAAGCCGAAATTCAGAATCTGGCTGACGATATCCGCCGGCAGAAAGGCGAAGCTCGTGCCCGGGAAGCGCTGCGGCAGCTGCAGCCGCAGATTGCGCACGTACTCGGCAGTCGGTGCGTGATCGGCCGTCAGGCCGATTAGAATATCCGCGTCGCCGCTGCCGATCGTCCCGGAATTGCCGTACGTGTTGTTGATGCTCGAGACCGGCAGGCCCACGTTGTCGACGACGGTCGCCAGTTCCTTCGCCGGAATGACATTCCGCAACGCGTTCTCGATGCGGTCGACGAGCGCCGCCGTATCTTCGATGCGAATGCCAGCCGGCGCGCGGATGTGCAGCTTGATCTGCCCGGAATCCACGTCGGGAAAGAAGTTCTGTCCCAGGAGCGGCACAAGCAGCATCGAGAGTACGACACCGCCGAGGAACAGGGGAATGAACGTGCGCTGGTGGTGCAACGTCGCAGTGAGCGCCGAGCGAAAGCGCCCGCGGACCGTATTGAACCGCGTCTCGAAGCGCCGCTGAAAGCGCTGCACTGCATTCCGGTTGACAGCGGCGGCCTGCTCTTGCGCCGCCGTGCGCAGCCAGTAATTTGCCAGCGTCGGCACGAGCGTGCGCGAGAGCACATAGGAGGTGATCATCGCGAACACCACCGCCTCGGCCATCGGCACGAAGAGATAGCGCGCGACGCCCGTCAACAGGAACATCGGAATGAACACGATGCAGATGGCAAGCGTCGAGACGAGCGCCGGCACCAGGATCTGACGGGAGCCTTCGAGAATCGCGCCCTCGACGTCGCTGCCGTGCTCGAGGTGACGGTTGATGTTTTCGATGGTGACGGTCGCGTCGTCGACCAGGATACCGACCGCAAGCGCGAGGCCGCCGAGCGTCATCAGATTGATCGTCTCACCGAGCGCGTCGAGCAGAATGATCGAGGACAGCACGGAGAGCGGAATCGAGATCGTGATGATGAGGGTGCTGCGCCAGCTGCCGAGGAAGAGCAGGATCATCAGGGCTGTCAGCGCCGCGGCGATGAGCCCTTCCACCGCGACACCATGAACCGCTGCCTTCACGAAGACGGACTGATCGCCCGTGATGGCAAGCGACGCGCCTTCGGGCAGGATTTCCCGCACCTGCACGAGCTTCGACTTGATGGTGTTGATGATATCGAGGGTCGATGCCGAGCCGACCTTTTGAATGGTCATCAGCACCGCGCGGCGGCCATCGACCCGCACGATGTTGGTTTGCGGCGGATGGCCATCGTGCACGAAGGCAACGTCACGCACGTAGGTGATCGTCCCGTTCTGATTGCTGATGGGGAGATTGTTGAGCTCGTCGAGTTTGCGCGGGCTCGCATTCAACTTGATGCTGTATTCGGTGTTGCCGATCTTTTCAGTGCCCGCGGGCACGATCAGGTTCTGGTTGCCGATCGCGGTATTGACGTCGACCGGCGTGAGGCCGTGCGCGCGCAGCGCATCGGGCCTTAAATCCACCTGCACCTGCCGGATCGCGCCTCCATACGGATAGGGTACGGAGGCGCCGGCGACGGTCGAGATCTGCGAGCGTACGAGCTGATTGGCGAAATCGAAGATCTGCGATTCGGTCTGCGTCTTGCTCGACAGCGCGAGCTGCACGATCGGCACGCTCGACGCGCTGAATTTCAGGACCAGCGGCGGATTCACGCCCGGCGGCATCTGCTTGAGTGAGGTCTGCGCGAATGCAGTCACCTGCGACATCGCAAGATTGATGTCGACGTTCGGCTGAAAAAAGATCTTGATGACCGCGCTGCCGGGGTACGTCTGCGATTCGACATGCTCGACGTCGTTGACAATCGTCGTGGCGTAGCGCTCGACGGTCGTAGTGATGCGCCCCGCCATCTCGTCGGGCGCAATGCCGGAGTAGGAGAAGGCGAGCGCGATCACCGGAATGCGGATGTCCGGAAAGATATCGGTCGGCATGCCGGCCCGCATCGGCGTGCCAAAGATGACGACCGCGCCGAGCAGCGGCAGCAGCAGCGCGAGGACGATGAAGGTGTACGGGCGCCTGAGCGCCAGTTGAACGATCCACACGGCGGGGGACTCGGCGTTAGCAATCGATTATCGATAATCTAGCATGGCAGCCGGCCCCGCCGCCCGTTCTCTTGCAAATCAAATACGGATCAGCGACTTAGGCGCGCAGCCGGCGCGTATAGAGCCATCCGCCAATCCAGGCCGTAGGCAGCACCGAGACCGCAAGCGCGATCGGGTACCAGTTGGGGCCGAAGTTCCACATGACGACGGCGCCGAGAATGCTCACCACGAAGCCGATCGCCCCGAGCAGCATGGCGTGCAACATCGGAGCCGAAGGCGCGAGCCACGCGGCGATGTAGCTCCCGAGCCCGTCGTAAACGAGTCGATACGAGAGCGCCAGGAGCAGCAGATTCGTTTCCGGCATCGGCTGGCCCGGAGGCGGAAACACCGCGAGCGTATGCAGGATCTGGTCGGTGCCGAGTGAAAGCGCAGCACCAGCGATGAATCCGGCGATCAATGCAATCGCACTTCGCCCGAGTCGCCGCGGCGGCTTGGTCGTCTCTGTCATTG
>JBGPLJ010000038.1:0-17543 GCA_041486385.1 Steroidobacteraceae bacterium | reverse complement strand
CCACGGAGCGCAGCGTGGTTCGCACGACCGAAGACCAGGCGCGCCGCAAGCACGAGCACTGGCGTGCTATTGCGATTGCCGCGTGCGAGCAATGCGGACGCAATCGCGTGCCGGAAGTGCGATCGCCAATGAAGTGGAGCAGTTGGCTGGCTGATCGAGTGCCGGCTGCGGCCTCGCTCCTTCTCTCAACACACTCCGCAACGCGCCTCACCTCCGTGTTGACTGCGGCGCCGACTGTCGAGCTGCTGACCGGACCGGAAGGCGGTCTGACGCCGGAGGAAGAGAATGCCGCACTTGCCGCCGGATTTCGCGCCGTCAATCTGGGACCACGCGTGCTGCGCACCGAGAGCGCAGCGATTGCCGCAATCGCCGTGATCCAGCACCAGGCCGGGGATCTCTAGGAATCCGAATCGATCGCGCTCGTTTCCTCGGCAATTAGTTCTTCCAGGCGTTCGAGGTCAGGGATGAGCGGCGTCTCGTTCACCATGCGCACCTGGCAGAGCACCGGTTGACGGTCGGGGAAGCTGCGCAGGTGATCGGTCTTCAGTACATCTGCGTTGACCCGCACAAGCTGTGGAAAGCCTTGCGTCATGATGCCGAAGCAGCCGCCGGTCAGGCGCTGCCCGAGACAATGCACCACGACGATACGGGTTCGCCCGCTTGCCACGGGGATGGTCTGACCGCAGGCGCCTTCAAAGGAAATTACAGGGAGATTGCGCCCTGTCCAATTAATGGTACCGAGATACCAGGGCGGCGCGCCCGTCATTTCGGAGGGCACCTGATAAGCGATAACTTCCGCGACCGAGGCGCGCGGCATGATGAGCCGTTCGCCAACCAGTGGCACGAGAAGACTGTAGAGTTCGGTGACTGCGGGTTCCATGGCGATCGGCTGTGCGCGTCAGGCGGTGCTGGCGGCGGCCATGCGGCTGCGCCGCTCGCGCACCAGCGGCTCGATGGCATCGAGCAGCTGACTCTCCTGATAAGGTTTTCCGAGATAGTCGTTGACACCGAGCTCGATGGCGCGCGCGCGGTGCTTCTCGCCGACGCGCGACGTGATCATGACGATCGGAATGTCGTTGATCCGCGGATCATTGCGCACGTGTGCGGCGACCTCGTACCCGTCCATGCGGGGCATTTCTATGTCGAGCAGGATGATGTCCGGCGTATGTTCCTGCAGCAGCGTCAGCGCATCCATGCCGTCGCGCGCGGTCAGCACGCGCATGCCGTTTCTTTCCAGGAGGCGCTGGGTCACGCGGCGCACGGTGATCGAATCGTCGACGACCAGCGCAAAGACCCGGCGATCTTCGCGTTCGCGCCCCGTCATTTCCGTGGTCTGGCGCGAGCGCCACTCGGAGCGCACCAATGCGCCCATGTCGAGAATGATCACGATCCGTCCGTCGCCGAGAATCGTCGCGCCGGAGATGCCGCGAATGCCTGCAACCTGCGGACCTACCGATTTGACGACGATCTCGCGGCTGCCGACGAGCTCGTCGGCAACCAGTGCCGCCGAGTGTTCCGCGGCGCGCACCAGAATCACCGGCACCGCCACGTCCTGCTCAGGCAGCACCGAAGGGCCGGCGCCGAGGAAGTTGCCGAGATGATGGAAGCGGTATTTCTGCCCGCCATATTCGTAGTGCTTGGCATCCGGTGCCAGATAGGCGAGCACGTCGGACTTCGTGAGCCGCACGACGCCCTCAACGGTCGGCAGCGGCAGCGCATAGAATTCGTCGGCGATGCGCACGATGAGCGCCTGACTGATCGCGAGCGTGAACGGCAGCCGTACGGTGAATCGCGTTCCCTTGCCGGCCTCGGATTCGATGAAAAGCGCGCCGCCCAGTTTCTTCACTTCGGTGGCCACGACATCCATGCCGACGCCACGGCCCGCGGCCTGCGTAATCTGGCCCGCTGTGCTGAATCCCGGCTCGAGGATGAGCTGCATCGCCTGCTCATCGGTCAACGTCTGCCGCGGATCGACGAGGCCCATTTTCACGGCCTTGTCGCGAATCGCGCGTAGATTCATGCCGGCGCCGTCGTCCGTGACTTCAATGACCACCTCTGCGCCTTCGCGACGCAGAGCGACGTGAATACGCCCGCTATCCGCCTTGCCGGTGGCGACCCGCTCTGCCGGCGATTCGATGCCGTGAATCACGGCGTTGCGGAGCATGTGTTCGAACGGCGGCAACATGCGTTCGAGTACCTGCCGGTCGAGCTCGCCTGACGCGCCCTCCACCGTGAGCTCGACGCGCTTGCCGGCATCCGTCGCGGTCTGGCGCACCAGGCGGCTCAGACGCGGCACATGCCGCTGGAACGGCACCATGCGCGTACGCATGAGGCCATTCTGTAGTTCGGTAATGACGCGCGCCTGCTGCATGAGCAGGTTCTGCGCCTCGCGCGTGAGGTTCTCGAGCAGGCTCTGCAGGCTCGCGACATCGCTCGATGATTCCGCCAGCGCGCGTGAAAATTGCTGGATCGCCGAGTAGCGGTCGAGCTCGAGCGGATCGAAATCGTCGCGGCGCGTGTTCTCTTCGTGATGACGGGCGAGAATCTGCGTTTCGGTCTCGATCTCGAGTTTGCGCAGTTGCTCCTTCAGGCGGGTCACTGTGCGCGCAAGCTCGCCGAGGTTGAAGTCGATCGAACTCACCTGCTGTTCGAGACGCGAGCGGAAGATGCTGACCTCGCCCGCATTGTTGAGCATGCTGTCGAGGAGGTCGGCGTCGACACGTGCCAGTTCGGGACGATCCGTGATCGGCGGCGCGTCCCGGCCCGGGGGCACAGCGGCGAGCGGCGACTCCACGAGCGGCTCATCGACGACCGGCTCGAGACCACTTGCGGCCGCTTCATTCCACCTCTCCGGCTCAGGCGCGGGCAAAGTGGCAACGGGTGGCATTTCGATCGCGCGGGGCGGAGTTGATTCCGCAAGTGCAGCTGTCACAACGGCTGGCACGGGTGGCACGTGCGCAACCGACGGCGGCTCGATTTCAATCACTGTCGGCACCATGGCAACAGGCACGATGGCGTCGACCCGTGGGGTGACTGGCGCGGCGGCTATCGGTACAACGGGCTCCGCGCTGACTGCCGGCGCAATCGGCGCTGGCGCTGGCACCACGGGAGCCACCGAAGGTGTCGCTGCTGGCGCTGCGGCGCTCGGGCGGCTGAGTGCCCGAATGCGTTCGAGCAACGCGCGCGCCGGCGGCACGCGCCGCCCACCACTGACTGCATCACGCATGTGGGCGAGTTCGTCCAGGCTCTGTTGCACGACCTCGTAGGCGCGATCGCCTGCCGGGATCAAACCGCTGTTGATCTGGATGACGAGCGTTTCAAGCTCGTGACTGAGATCGCCCATCGCGGAGATACCCGCCATGCGGGCGCCGCCCTTGAGTGTGTGCAATGGTCGCTGCAGCTCCGCGGCACGTTGCTGATTCGTGCGCTCCTGGTTCCACGCGCCGAGCGCAACATCCGCCGCCTCCAGAAGTTCGTTCGCTTCCTCGCAGAATATGGCCGCGACCTCGGCGTCGTAGGGTTCGCCCTCCTCCTCTTCTTCTGCCGCTTCTGCCCTGGGTGTTGTCGCGGACGCGGCGGCTGGTGCCGGCGCGGGCTGCGCGAGGACTGGCGCCGGCGCGATGATCGAGGGTTCAAGTGACGCATCACTCACCGGCTCGGTATCGAAGCGCCGGTCGAGTTCATCGATACGGTCGATCAGTTCGCGCTGACCCTGGAAATATCCGGTGGTTTCGTTGATGTGGGCGACCACGCTCTCGATCTCGGTCACCGCCTCCTCGAGCGCTTTCAACCCTTCCGCGCCAAGGCCACGACCGGCGTCGAACACCTTGCGCATGTAGTGGTTGAGCGGCTCTGCGATCTTGATGCCCTGGCGGGCTTCCGCCATCTTGGAACTGCCGCTCAGCGTGTGGCAGGCGCGATAAACGGATTCGGGTATCTCGTAGGGTGGCGACTGAGTTGCGCACCGGCGTAGATAGTCGCGAATGACGGCGATGTGACCCGCCGCCTCCTTGCTGTAGATCTCATGCAGCTGCGGATCCATTTGCCGCGGCGTTGCGGGCGGCGGCGTAACCGCGGCAACAGCTGCATGGGGCGGCGCCGCGGGCCGCGGCGAGGCTTCAACGGTCGTCGCTTCCGAGATCGCCACCGTGGCCGCGCCATCCGATTCTCGCCCTTCAGCGAGCGCTTGGGCGCGCCCCATGATGCCGGGGACGTCGATATTCGGCGTGCGGCCCACCTCGAGCTGTTCCACGAGCTCGGGCAGCGCAGCGACCGCTTCGCGCAGCACACCGACGATCGCGGGACTTCTCGTCAAAGTCTTGTTGATAATCCGATTCAGCAGATTTTCAATCGACCAGCTGAACTCGCCGATGAGCTTCGCGCCCACCATGCGACCGCTCCCCTTCAACGTGTGGAATGAGCGGCGCAAAGTGCTGAGCGCATCGGCATCGTGCGGATTTTGTTCCCAGGCCGGGAAATTCTGCTGCACGCTCGCGACTTCCTCGCGCGCCTCCTCGATGAAGAGCTCGAGAAACTCCGGATCGGGTTCGCCGCTCGGCGGCGCCTCGACCACTGGATGCGTTACGACGTGGCGCTCGCTCGAATCGCTCGGTGAGCTCCCAACCGTTGCCGTGCCGGCCAGCGCTGCCGCTGAACCATCGATGCGGAGCGTGCGCGCGAATTTATCCGGTTCGTCGGTGTCGATCGCCGGTACCGCCAGCACCGGCTCGTCGTCGAGCACCTTCAGGCAGGTGTCGGCATTGTCGAGCATGTACCAGGGGTCCGCGCGCCCGCCCTGCACCGTCTCCATGTAGTACTCGACGCTGACAATGGCGTCGGCCAGCCGATCGAGACGGTCTGTACGCGGCGCTCCGGCGCCTGGACGCAATACCTGATTGAGGTGCCGCGCGACCGATTCAATGGTCTCAACGGCGCGCGTCTTTCCGAGCATCAGGAGGCCCGAGGTAATGCCACGCAGCAGTTGCGGGATCGCATCGACGCCCTGTGTCTCGTCGGGCTTCTGCATGACGTGCCCGACCGTATCCTTGATGCGCGCGAGATTGACGATGCACTCGCGCAGCACAGCCTCGGTCACCTGACGGAATTCGCTGTCGTCACCGCCTTCGGCCGGCGCACCCGCGCCATCCTGCGGCATGATCAGCCTGACGAGCTGATCGTCGAGTGCATCCTCGACGCTGATGAGCGTTGCCGCCATCTGCACCAGGACGTCTTCGGGCGCCGGCTCCTTGTTGGCAACGATTGCGCCGAGCCGCGCGATCTCGTCCTGCACTTTGCCACGCAGGCCGCCGAGACCGAGCACGCCGAGCGTGTCGCTGATCTTCTTCAGAAGCTCGAGCTGCGGCTGAAGCTCATCGAGCTGGGCGCCGCCCTTGCGTACGAAGATGTCGAGCACGTCCTTAACGCGGGAGAGATCTTCCTTGATCGCGGCGGCCACCGTGCGCATGAGCTTGACGCTCGGCGCGGACAGGCGCTCGCGCTCCTGTTCGACGCTGTTGTCGACGGGCAGCAGGTCGCCAAGACGGAATGAGGCACGCACTGCGCTGATGCGCGGGCCGGGATTGGTCGCGCGCGCGACGTAATAAAGGAGATTGTTCAGGAGTTCGAGCGCCGGAGTATCGCTGTAACGCGCCTCACCCTGGTTGTAGAGGCGCCGCATTTCGCGATCGGCGATGCCAAGGAGCCGCTTGATGCTGGCGCCTGGCTCCAGACCGCCCATGCGCAGGCCTTCGAGCACCGCGCCCACCACCCACCAGAGTTGAAAGACCGGTTGCGTGGTTGCGATCTGCTCGAGGCGCTCCGCAACTTTCGCCATGATGTCGAGGTTCTGCTCGCTGCGATCGCCGCGAATCCAGCCGAGCAGACCCACCTGATAGCGGGTGCGCAGGCGCCGCGCCCACTGCTCGACAGTCAAAGGCGGCTCGCCCGGCTGCGGCTGCTGGGGCGCCGCCTGCTGGTCCGATTTCAGATTCAACAGGAGCAGCGTCCCTTCCGACAGCAGCGCATTACCACGCACGGCACGCAGATCGTTGAGCAGCGGCAGCAGCACGAGCGCAAGATCGCGGCCGCCGTTCAGCACCCGCTCGAGATAGGTTGGCAGCTGGACCATCGCGCGCATGAGGGCATCGAGGCCGTCGGCGCGATGGCGCTCATCGCCCGCGGTCTCTATCAGGAAGCGCGCGGTGTGCTCCATTTCCTCAGCGAGGAGCGCCGCTCCGTAGACCTCGACGACGCGCAATACGCCGTAGATCTCGTGCAAGCGGTTGGCGCATTGCGCGAGCAGATCGATGTTGTCGCCGTGTTCCGCGAAATTCTCGAGCGCGACACGCGCCTCATTGAGCGCGTTGCCGAGCTCTTTGGCGACCAGGTGCAGGGTTTGCGATGAAACTTCGCTCATTCAGCGCTCAAGGTTCGCTGCCGCCAGCTGCGCTTCGGTCCAGTGTCGATGATGAGCCGATGCTGGGCCGATGCTGGACCGATGCTGAGTTAATCCCGGGCGGCGCATCGGTCATTCAACCGCCACCGGCGACAGTCAGCTTGCGGCTCGGCACCTGCGCCTTGGCGCTCGGAACTTCAGGAGTGAGCTTCGGCAGACGCGTCGAGCTGGCACTCGTTGCGAGCCCCGCCGGCAGGCGGAAACCTGCGACGGACTTGCGCAGCTGGGTCGACAATTCCGCGAGCTTGCCGATTGAGTTGGAGGTGGCGCTGGTGCTGTCCGCGGTCTGCGAACTGATTTCGCGCAGCACCTGCATGTTGCGGGCGATCGCGCCCGCCGCGGAAGCCTGCTGGCGCGAGCTCGCGGAAATATTCTGCACGAGGCTCGCGATCTGGTTCGAAACCTGCTCGATTTCCTCGAGCGCGGCACCCGCGTTCTCGGCAAGGAGCGCACCGCCCACGACGTCGGTCGTGCTGCGCTCCATCGAAACGACCGCCTCGTTCGTATCGGTCTGAATCGTACGCACCAGCACCTCGATCTGCTTGGTCGCATTGGCCGCGCGTTCCGCGAGTCGCTGCACCTCGTCGGCTACGACCGCAAAGCCGCGGCCCGCCTCGCCCGCCATCGAGGCCTGGATGGACGCGTTCAGCGCGAGGATGTTCGTCTGTTCGGCGATATCGTTGATGAGCTCGACAATGTTGCCGATCTCCTGCGAGCTCTCGCCGAGCCGCTTGATGCGCTTTGAAGTCTCCTGGATCGTTTCACGAATCGCGTTCATGCCGTCGATCGTACGGCGTACGGCGTCACCACCCTTATGCGCGATATCCACCGAGTGGCGCGCGACATCCGACGCCCGCTCGGCATTGCCGGACACCTCCTCGGTTGACGAGGCCATCGCGCCGATCGACTCGGTAGCCGAGCCAATCTGCTTGGACTGAGCGCCGCTCGCTTTCGCCAGATGACTCGCGAGCGCCTGCGTCTGACGCGAGGACCCGTCGAGCTGAATGGCCGTATCGTTGATGGTTGCCACGAGCTCGCGCAGCGCCTCGATCGCGTAATTGATCGAATCCGCGATCGCCCCGGTGATGTCCTCAGTTACCGTCGCCTGCACGGTAAGATCGCCGTCGGCGAGGCTCGAGAGTTCATCGAGCAGGCGCAGAATCGCTTCCTGATTGCGCTCGTTCTGCTTGCCCTGCTGCTCGGCGAGCTTGCGCGCATTCGCGGATGAATAGTGAATCGAGACCGCGGTCCCGATCGCGAGAATCGCGATGAGCGCAAAGATGAGCGCGATCCTCCCAACGATGGAGGCGCCGGCGCCAGTGGCTGGCGGCGGTGCCGCGGACACAAGCGTCGGGTAGAGCTCGCGTGCCATGTCCACCATCGAGCGGCTCGCAATCTGCACGTCGACGTAGGTCTTCGACGCGTCGATGGCCGCGCGGATCGTACCGCCGATCCGGTCATATTCCGCAAGCACGTTCTTCAGCTTCAGCTCGGCGTCGGCGCCTGTGATGCGCGGCAGCCCGAGGCCTGTCTCGCCGCCCGCGAGTCCGTGCATGAACTGATCGAGATCATCGGCGCTGGCGCCGAGGCGCTTGGCGACCGCCGAGACGTCGCCGATACCGCTGGCGAGCGCGTCGAAGTCCTGCTGCAGGCGTTGACTCGTCAGCTCGAAGCGCTCGAGTGCGCGGCTGTAGCTGTCGACGCGCGCTGAGCCGACGCTGCTCACGAGATTGGCGATGTCGGCCGCGAGGCGTGGCATCTGCTCACGCACTTGCCTGGCGCCCGCCGCGACGGCGGCCACAGAATCCTTGCCGGATGCGACGGTCTGCGCACCATCAATAAGAGTGTTCCAGGTGGCCGCATCGCCCAACGATGGAGCGGCGCTGTGCGCGCTCTTCAGTTCGGCAAGCGTCTGGTTGAGTTCCTCGACTGCGCCGCGCGCACCACGTGCCGCAGCGGTTGCCTGGAGCGGCAGGTTCTGCGAGAGCGCGGCCAGGTGCCCGGACCCCGTCGCCGCTGGCGCAACGGATCCGGCGCTGCCTGCGAACCAGAATCCGGCCGCCGACGCGAGCGATGCGATGAGTGCGAGCCAAAGTATGAAAGGCAGCGCACGGATGCCCCAGCGCTTGTCCTGCGTATTGTTCATGTTCTTTTGTCCTTCGAGCCTCTCGCCGCTGCCATCAGGCAGCCGCCTGCAGGAAATTCGGGCTTTCCACCAGACTGCGCAGACTGAAAACCGGCCAGTGTTCCGTCCCGCGGCGAAAGGCGCCGGCGAGATAACGTTCACATCGAATGACGGTCGCGGGCACGTCCGCGTGAAACTCCGCCTCGGTGAAACGGCGGAAGCCAAACACTTCATCAACCATCAGCCCTGCGGGTATCTCGCGATGGTTCACGACGATGACGCGCGTATTGCGGCCCTGTTGCGTCACGCCGCTGCCAAGGTACTGCCTGAGATCGAGCACGGGCAGCAGCTGGCCACGCACGTTGGCGAGGCCTTTGATCCAGGCGCGCGCGCCCGGCACGCGTGTAATCGCAGTTGGATAGCCCAGCACTTCGCGCGTCTCGTCACGCGCTACCAGACAAGTTTCGGTCGCCATGCGAAAGGCAACACCGACCCACTCGCGGCCCTGCGCGCCGACCCGGCTGCCGGCGACAGCCGCACGGCTGCGCCGTTCGATTTCGACCAGCAGCTCGAACGGGCGATCCTTCAGCGACTTGAGAGCGACCGGTTGATCCATGGCTTGTCTTGTACTGGCGTCCCGCGGATTCAACCTGCAAGCGCCGCCTGTGCCTTCTCGACCAGCTTGTCGGCCGTCACCGGCTTGACGAGATAGTCGACCGCACCCTGACGCATGCCCCAGATGCGGTCGGTTTCCTGACCCTTGGTTGTCACCATGATCACCGGGATGGCGCGCGTCGATGGGTCATTCGCGAGCGTGCGCGTCGCCTGAAATCCGTTGAGCACCGGCATCACCACATCCATGAAGATGAGGTCCGGCTTCATCTCGCGCGCCTTGCGAATGCCTTCCGCGCCGTTCTCGGCGGCGGCGGTCTGAAAGCCGTGGCGCTCGAGCGCCTTCTGCATCACGTGCACTTCGGTCGGCGAGTCATCGACGATCAGGATCAGTGCCATGGTTCGTGCCTCCGGGGCGTGCGCTCTGGCGGCATTACTTGCCGACATGAGTCTCGATCGCACTCAGTAGTTCATCCTTGGTAAAAGGCTTCGTCAGATAATGCTCGGAGCCGACAATGCGGCCGCGGGCGCGGTCAAAGAGTCCGTCCTTCGATGACAGCATGATCACCGGGATCGCTTTGAAAACTTTGTTGTGCTTGATGAGCGAACAGGTCTGATAGCCGTCGAGCCGCGGCATCATGATGTCGACAAAAACGATATCCGGCTGGTGATCGGCAATCTTCGATAACGCGTCGAAACCGTCGACCGCCGTAAACACCTCGCAGCCTTCCTTGGACAACAGGGTCTCGGCAGTGCGGCGGATCGTCTTGCTGTCGTCGATGACCAGGACCTTGAGGCCAGAGAGCTTGGGCTTCGCGTCCGTCACATGTATCTCCGTCAAGGGCTGGCCAACTTCGGTCCGCCGGGGGGCCGGCGATCCACACAGGGCAGAGCGCAAAGGCCTTGCGAATCATTTAGCTAGCCCACGCAATGGACAGGCGTTTTAACATATCGGTAAGGCCCCCGCCACGGCACCCAGTTCACAGTTTTCAGCCTTGCCCGGATTTCCTGCGGCAACATGTCAAGTCGATGCCCGCTGGCAGCGGGTTAACATGGTCGGGGGCCCCTCAGGCGGAGATTTTTCGATGGTTGAACGCGTCCGATGCGCCGTGGTGATGGATCCCATCGCCCACATTAAACCCGCCAAAGACTCGACGCTGGCCATGTTGCAGGCCGCGCAGGGCCGCGGCTGGGAACTTTGGTACCTCGAGCAGAGCGACTTGTCGCTGCGGAATGGGCAGGCCATCGGCCGGGCACGCCTGCTGCAGGTCCGCGACGACCCCGCCCAGTGGTTCACGCTCGGGGCCCCGGAGTCCGTGCCGCTCGCATCCATGCACGCCGTCCTCATGCGCAAGGACCCGCCCTTCGACATGGAATACATCTACACCACCTACATTCTCGAGCGCGCGGAGCTTGCCGGCAGTCTCATCGTCAATCGTCCGCAGGGCCTGCGCGACATGAACGAGAAGGTCTTCACGGCGTGGTTTGCGCAGTGTTGCGCGCCGACGCTCATCACACGCGACATGCAGGACATGGCAGCCTTCGCCCGTGAGCATGGTCGGGTCGTCGTCAAGCCCCTCCACGGCATGGGAGGCCGCTCCATCTTCGTGGTCGACCAAGGCGACAAGAACATGTCGGTCGTCTTCGAAACACTGACGGACTATGGTGAGCACTTCGCGATCGTGCAGCGTTATCTTCCTGAAATCGTCACGGGCGGTGACAGCCGGGTATTGCTGGTCGACGGCGAGCCCATACCATTCGCGCTTGCGCGCATTCCCGCGGCCCATGACAACCGCGGCAACCTCGCTGCGGGCGCCCGTGGCGTCGGCCGGCCGCTCAACGAGCGTGATCGCTGGCTCGCCGCCGAGATCGGCCCGAGACTGCGCGACGCCGGCATGCTGTTCGTCGGCCTCGACGTCATCGGCGGCTTCGTCACCGAGATCAATGTGACGAGCCCGACCGGCATCCGCGAAATCGACAAACAGTGCGGCACCGATATCGCCGCGACGCTCATCACCGCCATCGAAAGGCGACTCGCGGCACACTAGCGGCCTGGCGCTGCCTATAATCTCGTTTGTATGGCCGTCAATGATCCCCTCGCCCTGAAACAAGGTCGCGCGCCGGCGCGCGACCGCCTGATGACGACTCTGTTTCTGTTCGCGCTGCTGCATGGCATCGTCATCCTGGGTGTCTCTTTCAGCAGTGGCGCGAGCGGCGATGACCGCGGCGTTCCCACCCTGGAAGTGCTGCTGGTATCGGACGATCTGCCCGAATCCCGGCCAAATGAAAAAGCCGACTATCTCGCCCAGCGCAATCAGCAGGGGTCCGGGAATCTCCGCGATCGCGAGCGGCCGACGAGTCCGCGCTCATCGCTTCTGCCTTTCAACAATCCGGGCGTCGCCGATGGCAACGCGCTCGAAACCCATCGCGCCGGTCAGGATGCGACCACCGAAGACCTGATCGCGAGCGGCGGCCACTCGCCCACGGTGCGGTACTTCGCGAGCTCGTCTCTCGACCCGGAAGGTGGCGATTCGCAGGCTTTGCTGATGACCGGCGAGCGGCAGAGCTTGTTGCCGTCGGCGAACGAAGCGGATCGGCTCGCACTGCACGGGCGCAATGAACGTGAGCTAGTGGTCACGCCGAACACGCGTGCATCGAACGTTGCGGTATACCTCGACACCTGGCGGCGCAAGGTGGAACGCATCGGGACGCTCAACTTTCCGCTCGATGCGCGCGCGCATCAGAGCGACACGAATCCGGTGCTCGAGGTTGCAATTCATTCCGACGGACGTCTCGACGAGGTGCTGCTTCACCGCAGCAGCGGCTCCCGCGAAGTCGACCAGGCTGCCATCGCAATTCTGAAACTGGCGGCGCCCTTCGACCCTTTCCCCCGCGAGCTCGCTGAATCGCATGACAGTCTGCGGTTCGCGTACGAATGGCAATTCCTTAACGGCAAGGCCGCCGCGTCAACCATCAAGACGACCGGCGAATGAGGTCGCGTTTGTGAAGCGCGGGCGCGATACAATGCGCCCATGGCTGCGGCCGACTACCTCAGCAACCAGCTCCTAATCGCCATGCCGGGCATGGCAGATCCCAATTTTTCCCAGACGGTCACCCTCATCTGCGAACACAGCGCAAGTGGGGCGCTGGGTCTTATCATCAATAAGCCGCTGCCAATGACGCTGAGCGAAGTGTTCGGTCAGCTCGCGCTCGACAATCGGGACACAGTCTTGAGCGAGCAGATCGTGCTCAAAGGCGGCCCCGTGCAGGTCGACCGCGGCTTCGTCGTCCATCGCGCCGGCGGCACCTGGGACTCGACGCTCAAGGTTTCCGAGAGCGTGCACGTAACCACCTCACGTGACGTGCTGGTTGCGCTCGCGAGCGGCAGCGGACCACGCAACGCATTCGTCGCTCTCGGCTATGCCGGATGGCAGGCCGGACAGCTGGAGGAGGAGATCCGGGCAAACGCCTGGCTCAATGTGCCCGCGAATGACACCGTGATATTCGATCTGCCGTTCGAAGATCGATGGCACGCGGCCGGACGGTTGCTTGGAATCGAACTGAATCGCCTGGGGTCGGCCGCCGGTCATGCGTGACGGCGCGCCTACGCTCGCTCTCGGCTTCGACTTCGGATTGAAACGCATCGGCGTCGCGGCCGGCGACACGCTCACGGGCAAGGCGAATCCCGTCACTGTAGTCACGCTCGGCATCGCGGGTGACGACTGGCGCGACATTCTGCGCGTGGTGAACGACTGGCGGCCGCAGCTGCTCGTCGTCGGCATCCCTTATAATGAAGACGGGAGCGATTCCCCAATGACCGAACGCGCGCGCGCCTTTGCCGGCGAACTCGGCACGAAGACCGGACTCGAAGTCACGCACTCCGATGAACGCTACTCCTCGAGCGAGGCTGAAGGGCAGCTACGCGACGCGCGGCGTAGCGGGCAGCGAGTGCGTCGGGTGCGTAAGGAAGACATCGATCGAACGGCCGCCTGCATCATTCTCGAACGCTGGCTCGAAAGTCACATGACAAAAGCATGATTCCCCAATTGCACGCCGACGGCACGCTGCGCCATCTCCTGACGCTCACGGGACTCGATCGCCGCCTCGTCGAAAGGCTCCTCGATCGCGCCCAGAGCTATCTGCGCAGTCCCGACCGCGCTCCGGCCCGCAACGATTCGCTCACGGGGCTCACGGTTGCGAACCTGTTTTCCGAACCGAGCACGCGCACGCGCGCCTCGTTCGAACTCGCGGCCAAGAGGTTGGGCGCGGAAGTCATCAATCTCGACTTGCACCTGTCCTCGCGCGTGAAGGGCGAGAGCATGCTCGACACCGTCTACACGCTCGCGGCAATGAGCATTGACGTCTTCGTGGTGCGCGACGCCGAGCCGAACGTCCCGCAGTTCGTCGCGGAGAATGTCGGACCTCGCATCTCGGTATTGAGCGCCGGCGAGGCTCACGTGTCGCATCCGACGCAAGGCCTGCTCGATGCGCTCACGGTCATGCGCCACAAGCAACGGCTCGACAATCGTGCCATTACCATCGTGGGCGACATCCGCCATTCGCGCGTTGCGCGCTCGGCCGTGCAGGCCTTCACTCTGCTCGGAGCACAGGATCTGCGGCTCGTGGCCCCGGCCGAACTGATGCCGGACGCTGCCGAATTCCCCGGCTGTCAGCGCTTTGAGGATTTCGACCGGGCGCTCACCGGCGCTGATGTCGTGATGATGCTGCGCATTCAGAAAGAACGCATGGCCGAAACGGATATTCCGGACAACGCAGCCTATTTCGCGCGCTATGGACTGTCCGTCGCCCGCCTGAAGCGCGCGCGCGCCGATGCCATCGTCATGCATCCGGGGCCGTTGAACCGCGGCGTGGAAATCGCAGAGGATGTCGCCGACGGCCCGCAGTCGGTCATTCGTGAACAGGTGACCAACGGCGTTGCGGTCCGCATGGCCGTGCTCGAAGCGGTCGGGCGCGGCATCCTCAGTTCCCGGCAGACGCGATGAACGCGCGCGCTCACCGCGGCACGATCTTTGTGGAGGATGCGCGGTTGCTCGCGCGCGAAGAGTTCGCGGGCGACCAGTTCGTATTGCGTTTGCAGGCGCCACGCTGCGCCGCTGCGGCAACTCCGGGAAGCTTCGCGCACATCGCATGCGATGCCGCGCTGCCGATGCGCCGACCGCTGTCCATCATGCGGGCCGACGCCAAGGCGGGCTGGATCGAAGTCCTGTACAAGATTGTGGGCGCCGGCCTGCGGCAGCTGTCAGCTCAGCCGGTCGGGGCGACGGTGAATATCCTCGGCCCCATCGGCAAAGGCTTCGCGCCGCGTCGCGAGCGAGCTAGCACGCTCCTGGTCGGGGGCGGTGTGGGAATTCCGCCGATGATTTTTCTCGCGGAGCAGCTTAAGTCACAGCCGGCCGCGCCATGGCAGCCGCTGGTGCTCATGGGCTCAGAGATTCCCTTTCCGTTCCGTACGCGTCCCTCGACCATTCTCGTGCCCGGACTTCCCGACGGCGTGATCGCGGCGATGCCGCTGCTTGATGGGTGGGGGGTGCCGAGCCGGCTTGCGAGCTTTGCGGATTTTCCCGGCTGCTATCACGGCTACGTGACGGATCTTGCGGCCGAATGGCTCGCGAGCCTAACCGCAGCCGGTCGCGCCCAGGTCGAGATGTTCGCCTGCGGACCCACACCGATGCTTGCGGCCGCGGCGCAGGTTGCGCGACGCTTCGGCATTCCCTGCCAGGTTTCGCTCGAGGAGTTCATGGCGTGCGCAGTGGGCGGCTGCGCCGGGTGCGCCGTCGAAGTGCGCACGCCCGACGGGCCGGCAATGAAGCGCGTATGCGTGGATGGGCCGGTGTTCGACGCCGAAGCCGTATTCCCCGCCTGATTAGTCGACATCAGCCGAAGTTGATCTTCGCTTCCAGGTTGGTGCGCGAATCCGCGTTCTTGAGCGCTTCCTCGAGCTCGACTTTGCCCTGCTTGAAGAGCGAATAGAGCGCGACGTCGAAGCTCTGCATGTCTTTCTCGGTCGTTGAACGCACGGCTTCCTTGACGCCTACAACGTCGCCCTTCTTGATGAGCTCCGAGATGTGCGGCGTGTTGAGCATGACTTCGGCCGCGGCCACGCGTTTACCGTTCTTGCCCATCACCAGGCGCTGCGAAAGGATGGCGCGCAGATATTGCGACAGGTCGAGGAAGACCTGGTTGTGCTGATCGTTCGGAAAAAGATTGATGATGCGGTCGAGCGTCTCGGCGCAGTTGTTGGCGTGCAGGGTGGATATACAGAGATGACCGGTGCCGGCGAGATAGATCGCCGCCTCCATGGTCTCGCGATCGCGGATCTCACCGATCAGGATCACGTCGGGCGCCGCACGCATCGCGCTGCGCAGCGCGCGCGCATACGACTTGGTGTCGATGCCCACTTCGCGCTGATTGACGATCGACTTCTTATTGGTGTGCAGGTACTCGATCGGATCCTCGATCGTCAGCACGTGATCTGAACAATTCTCGTTTCGATAGTCGATCATCGCCGCGAGTGTCGTCGACTTGCCGGAACCGGCCGCGCCCACCATGAGTATGAGGCCACGCTTCTGCATCACGAGCTCTTTGTAGACCTCGGGCATGCCGAGGACCTCGAGCTTCGGCATCTCCGCGGTGATGTAGCGCAGGACGATCGCGGGGTAGCCGCGCTGATAAAACACGTTGACGCGAAAGCGACCGAGCCCGTGTTCGGAGATGGCGAAGTCGATCTCGAGCTCTTCGTTGAAGTACTCGGCCTGCTCCGGCGTCATGAGACCATAGGCGGCCTGCTTGACGGTCTCGGGACTCAGGACAGCCTTGTTGATGGGGAAGATCTGCCCTTCGATCTTGATCTTGACGGGCGAATTGGACGTGAAGAACAGATCGGACGCCTTGCGCTCGACCATGAGCTTGAAGAGCGGCCGCGTATTGAGCACCTGCGGCGTCGAAGCCTCGGACATCTCCACTGCGCGCTCCTCAGAAGACTTTGCCATCGTTCGACTCCTCGACGATCTTCAGGCTCCCGCCAGCCTCGTCGCTCACCTTCGATTCGCGTTTGCTCTCGAGCTTGATCTTCAGGCGCAGCTCGTTTTTGGAATCGGCGTTGCGCAGGGCATCTTCGTAGGAAATCGCGCCCCCCTCGTAGAGCTCGTAAAGAGCCTGGTCGAAGGTCTTCATGCCGAGGCGATTCGAGCGCGACATGACCTCTTTGATCTGTGCGACTTCGCCATTGAAAATGAGGTCCTGGATGAGCGGCGAATTCAGCATGATCTCCATCGCCGCAATACGGCCAGCTCCTGCTTCGCGCGGAATCAGGCGCTGCGAAATCATGCCGCGGATGTTGAGCGACAGATCCATCAGCAGCTGCTCGCGGCGCTCGTCGGGGAAGAAGTTGATGATGCGATCGAGCGCCTGGTTCGCGCTGTTGGCGTGGAGCGTTGCGAGCACCAGGTGGCCGGTCTCGGCGAACTGGATGCCGTACTCCATCGTTTCGCGGTCGCGGATTTCGCCGATCAGGATGACGTCTGGAGCCTGTCGCAGCGTATTTCTCAGCGCGTTGTGCCAGGAATCCGTGTCGACACCGACCTCGCGTTGCGTGATCACGCAACCACGGTGCGGATGCACGAATTCCACCGGGTCCTCGATCGTGACGATGTGACCGTGCGTCTTCTCGTTGCGGTAGCCGACCATCGCGGCGAGCGTGGTCGATTTGCCGGAGCCCGTGCCGCCAACGACGATCACGAGGCCGCGCTTCGTCAGCACGACCTCCTTCAGGATCGCGGGCAGGTCGAGCTCTTCAAATGTCGGAATCTTCGCGACGATCGTGCGGATCACGCAGCCGATCTGACCCTGCTGCACAAACGCACTGACGCGAAAGCGGCCGATGCCGGGAGGCGCAATCGCAAAGTTGCACTCTTTGGTCGAGTCGAAGTCGCGCGTCTGCCGGTCGTTCATGATGGCGCGCACGAGTGTTGCCGCCTGCTCCGGCATCAGTACGCGGTCGCTTTGCGGCCGGATCTCGCCGTCGATCTTGACCGCCGGCGGGAAGCCCGCAGTGATGAAAAGGTCCGAGCCCTTCTTTTCGACCATACGTCGCAGAAGGTCTTGCATCAAGCGTATGGCCTGGTCGCGTTCCATGAAAGCTCCGGTCGGTGAGTCGCGCGCGGTTGCCGCGCTTTAGACGGCGTCCTTGTTCTGCGCCTTGTAGCGCGCCTCTTCCTTGCTGACGACACCTTTGGTCGTGAGCTCCTGCAGACACTGATCGAGCGTCTGCATGCCCTGTCCCTGACCTGTCTGAATCGAGGAGTACATCTGCGCGACCTTGCCCTCGCGGAT
>JBGPLJ010000037.1:0-18049 GCA_041486385.1 Steroidobacteraceae bacterium | reverse complement strand
CGGATTCGCGCCACTCAAGGCAATGCTGCGTCACGCGCTCGAGCGGGGCTCGAAGCGTTCGTTTCATTTGTATTGGGGCGCCCGGCGACCTGTGGATCTCTATGAGCACGCGCTGGTCGAGGAATGGACGCGCCGCTATCCGAATCTCAAATATCGTCCTGTGTTGTCGCACGCCGAACCGGCGGACCAATGGACGGGCCACAAGGGCTGGGTACACGATACTGTTCTCGCCGAGGAGAAGTCGCTTGGCGGCGCGACGGTTTACGCGAGCGGCCCACCGGCGATGGTTGATGCCATTCGCGCTGAGTTTCCGAAGCTGGGGCTGCCACAGGACGAATTGCTGTTCGATTCGTTCGACTATGCACCGGACTCGACCGCCCAGGGTGCGAAATGATCCACGCGGTACCGGTCTTCTATGGTGCGAATGTTCTCGCGGACAGCGACTCGTTCAGCCCGAGTGCCGGCAAGCCCAAGCTCGTGGTGAAGGCGTGGCGGGAAGCCGGACTCCCGATCGCGCTGCGACCCGTCGTGCCGGCCACCGCAGATGAGCTCGCGGCCGCGCATGACCGGACCTTCGTCGACGACGTGCTCGCGTGCCGGGCCGACAACGGATTCGGCAACCGGCGAGTCGATGTGGCGCGTTCACTCAATTACACCAACGGCGCAATGCTCTGCGCCGCGCGGCACGCGCTCGATCAAGGTATCGCGTGCGCGCCGGTCAGCGGCTTTCATCATGCGCACTACGCGAGTGCGGGCGGCTACTGCACATTCAACGGTTTGATGGTGACAGCCGTGCGCTTGCTCGCCGAGGGCAAGGTTCGCCGGATCATGATCCTTGATTGCGATATGCACTACGGGAACGGCACGGACGACATTATCGAGAAGCTAAAGCTCGGCGATCGAGTCGACAACGTCACGTTCGGCCGCTCGTTCACGACGCCAGCACAGGCGGAACGCTATCTCGAATACCTGGAGCGCGAGACGGCGCGCTTTCACGACTTCGATCTTGTGCTGTATCAGGCGGGTGCTGACGTACACATCGATGATCCGCTGGGCGGCGTGCTCACCACCGAGCAGATGCGGGCGAGGGATGAAGCCGTGTTTCGAGCGGGCAAATTAGCCGGCGTGCCACTCGCCTGGAATCTGGCGGGCGGCTATCAGCAGCCGCTGTCAAAGGTCATCGATCTGCACGTGCAGACAATGCGGGCCTGCGTCGCCGCGTTCGTGACGCGCGACTCGACAGTCGAGATATCTCTGCGCGGCAAGCAGGACTAAGCGCTTTCGGCTGATTTCTGGTCTGCGGCGCAACGCACCGCCCCGCTCATCGCGGTGGCATAGCGCATGGCTTCGTGGTCGGTGAGGATCTGATTGAGTCCGAGGACATTGCGGTGCATGTACTCGGCAAGCGCGAAGCTCTGCCGCAGGTACGTCGTAAACCAATCGCCCTTCTCGTCGATATCCGCGTCGCCAAGTGCGCGCCGCAGCGCATCGGCAGCGGCGACATCGATCGAAAGTTCGTCGCAGTCCCGTCGCAGTCGCTCCGTCGCCTGCCGTGCGCCGTTGGCGTCCGTCAGCATGTGCGAGTATTCGACTTGCAGAACGCGCTTGAGGTGACCCTGGAGTTCGCCCGTTACGCCGCGCCAGCCGCAGCGCGCTGCGCGCTCGTCCTTGCCCTTGGCATCGGCGAACAGGACATCGAGCGTTGCCCAGGCGCGCGCAGACTCCGTGAGCCAGCGTCGCGTGCAGTCGATGGGATTCGAGCTCGAAAGCACCGCCACGGCACGTTCGAGATTGCGCGCGAGTGCGGCGACGGAATCAATGTGCGTGGCCGGCTCCGTGGTGACCCGCGCGATCACGGCGAGCAGGCTGAATCTCACCGCCGAGAGCTCAGAGTGATGCTTGGCGCAGGTGGCGGGATTCGGGATGGTGTCGGCGAGCGAGTCGGGGGCGGCCATGGGGTACGCGTCTTGCGTTCCAAACATCGGGTGGCTATCCCACCGCTTCGGCCGCTCCTTTTCCATGAGCAGCCTCACAGTAATCAATCACGGGCTCGAATGCGCCGCAAAAGCTCCCCGCCCAGGCGGCGGCTGACTGTGAGCGATTCGACGCTCCCGCGCAGGCGCACGGCATAACCGCCGTCCGCGACCCGTTCGACCGCTTCGATGTGTCGTAAAGCCACCAGCGCACTGCGGTGAATGCGCACGAAGTCCGGGTTGAATTCGTCCTCGAGCGAGCGGAGCGATTCCTCGATGAGATGCTCGCCGGACGGGTGGCGGATCGTCACGTATTTCTGATCGGCAATGAAGGCCCGGATCTCGTCGACCGGCAGGAGCTTCAGCTCCTCGCGCGTGCGTACCGCGATGTGCGAGCGGCGTGCGCCTGTGGGGCTCATCCTGGCGAGCTTCGCCATCTGCGCGCGTGTGGGGCGCGTGGCACCCGCGAGCGCACGCTCGAGCTTTTCGCGACGAACGGGCTTCAAGAGATACCCCACGGCCTGGGTTTCGAACGCATCGAGTGCGTACTGATCGTAGGCGGTGGTGAAAATAACGGCCGGCGGCGCCTCGAAGTCGGCGAGATGCCGCGCCGCTTCGATGCCGTCCATGCCGGGCATGCGGATGTCGAGCAGGACGACATCCGGCTTGAGTTCATCCGCAAGCTTCAATGCTTCCTGACCGGTGCCGCCTTCGCCTACGAACTGACATTCATCGAGCTCTTCAAGGAGGCGCTTGAGACGATCGCGCGCCGGCGGTTCGTCGTCGATGATCAGAATCTTGAGAGCCGCGCTCACGGTAGCTCGATGCAGGGAAAGGTCAGTGTGACCACATAGTTTTCAGCCGTTTGCGTGGTCTCGATGCCGGACTGGCCCGGAAACGCCAGCTCCAGGCGCTGCGTAATATTGGCAATAGCGATGCGGTTGCCTTCGCGCTCGCGGGGATGCGGATCCGTAGGAATCGGGTTTGCGACCGAAAGGCGCAGCATGTCCCCATTGCGCTCGCCCGCAACGATCACCGTGCCGCCGGCAGGCAGGCGTTCGATGCCGTGATAGATCGCATTTTCCAGGAGCGGTTGCACGAGCAGGCTCGGCACCATTGCGCGCATCGGCACATCGTTGACGCGCCATTCGACTTTGAGGCGGGCGCCTAGCCGCAACTCTTCGATGCGCTGATAGATGCGCGCCACTTCCAGCTCTTCCTTGAGCGGAATCTGGGCGCGCGCCTCGCTTAGATTGGCGCGAAAGAGATCGGCGAGATCTTCGACCGCTTCCTCGGCTTTTTGCGGGTCGCTGCGGGTGAGCGCCGCGATCGTATTCATGCTGTTGAACAGAAAATGCGGCCGGATGCGAGCCTGCAGCGCGTGAATGCGCGAGCGCGCTTCCATCTCGACATTGCGCCGCCATTCATGGGTCACAAAGAAATAACGCAGGGCGAGCGCACCAATGATGAAACTGATGAGAGCGCCGCGCAGCAGAAACGGGCCGTGCTCTATGGGGAAAAGCTGGCCGAGCTCGGTGCCGGGCTGCGTGAACGATTCCCCCAGGCGGTAGGCAAGCTCCGAGATCAACGCGGTTACCGCCACGATGAGCGCGAGCACCAGCGCCGATGCCCGCGCAATTGAAAGTCTCGCGAGCTGCTTGCGCACCGCGCACAGCACAAAGGCCGTGCCGAGGGCGATCCACAGCAGGAAGGCGCCATTGCGTGCATGCTCGATCCAGAAATCCAGATCGCGATTGCCGCCCGCGAGCGTGAGGACAAGCGCCACGAGCTGTGCGATGAGCACGACCACAAAGACAGTGCGTGTCGCGCAGAAATCCGGCAGGTAGAACGCCGAATTGTTCGCTTCCGGCTGCACGGCCGTGGGGGCACTCATCTAGCGTGCGCCGAACAGCGCTTCCTTCAGGCGAAAGATCACGGAGATATCTTCATCGCCATGCCCCTCATCGACGAGCGTCGCGTAGTTCGCAAGTGTCGATTCGACGACCGGCAATTCGACGCCATGCCGTGCCGCCATGCTGTGACAGATACGCAGGTCCTTGGCGTGCAGGCGCACGCGAAAGCCCGCGGGGAAGGCGCCCTGCGCCATGAACGGCGCACGGTGAACAAAGTACCAGCTGGAACCCGCACCCTTGCCGAGGGTATCGATGACTTGCGGCAATGGCAGGCCTTCGGCCTTGGCAAATGCCATGGCTTCCGCAACCGCTTGGATGACGCCGGCGCAGAGAATCTGATTCGTGGCTTTCGTCGCTTGTCCGGCGCCTGTCGGGCCAAGGAGGGCAATGGTTTTGCCAAGCGCCTTGAGGATCGGCTGAGCACGCTCGAACGCCGCCGCTTCACCGCCCGCCATGATTGCAAGCGTCGCGGCACGTGCGCCTTCCACGCCGCCGCTGACCGGGCAATCGAGAAAATCCACGCCGCGCGCCGTCAGCGTTCGTGCAGCCGCCCGGGCTGTGTCTGCGCTGACCGTCGAGCAGTCGATGACAAGCCCGCCGCGCTTCATGGTCGCCGCCAATTCATTGACGACGGCGAGCACGTCCTCATCCGCGGAAACGCAGATGACGACCCCGTCGCACACGCTGCCGAGGTCACGAACGCTGCCTGCGGCCACTGTGCCGGTCTCAGCGGCCAGCGCCGTGGCCTTGGAGGCTGTGCGATTCCAGACAGTGTGCAGCAGGCCGGCGGCCTTGAGATTGCGGGCCATGTGCGCGCCCATGGCGCCAAGACCGATCATGCCGACGTTCATGCGAACTTCTCGGTTGGGTGAGGGGGCACTTGCCAACCGCAATTTAGCAGGAAGCCGGGCGCGACTTCACGCGCTCGGATGGGATCGACGGGAGAGCGCGCCGGATGCGCGGGAGGCTACTTCGCGCTGCCGCAGGAGGCGTCGAGGTCGCGGCGCGCGTTCAACCGTTCCTGGCTGATTTCCGAATCGCTCAGGTACACGCGCTCGCCGCTCTTGCCCTGACGATAGAGCTGATGGGATTCGATGGTCAGGCGATAGCGTTCCTTCGCGTCACCGCACTTCTTGGCCTGCGCCTTGGCGAGGTCGGCAGCAACGGCTTGTTCCGTGTGCTGCTCGGATTTCTGCTTCTCTTCCTGTTGCGCGGAGGCGTTGCGCTGGACCGCCGCAGTCACCGTATGTGAGGCCACAGCCTCACGATTGGTTGCACGCGAGATGATATTGACGAGCTCGGCGTGATCGCCCTGCGGCCGGTCGCTGTAGTGCGGGCGACCGTCGGAATCGATCCACTTGTAGACCGCTGCAGAGGCCACTGCCGACATGGTAAGCGCCGCCACAAACGCCAGAGACCGCAACATATCTACCTCCAAGGCCTAGAGGGCCTGCGAGTCGACTTCCCCAGTGCGGATGCGCACTGCATGTCCCAGGTCCGTTACGAAAATCTTGCCGTCGCCGATCTTGCCCGTGCGGGCAACGTTGGTGATGGCCTCGACCACCTGGTCGACACGGTTGTCATCAACCGCGAGTTCGAGCTTTACCTTCGGAAGGAAATCAACGACGTACTCAGCTCCTCGATACAGCTCAGTGTGGCCTTTTTGCCGCCCGAAGCCCTTGACCTCGGTCACAGTGATGCCCTGTATGCCGATTTCAGCCAAGGCCTGCCGGACGTCGTCCAGCTTGAACGGCTTGATGATCGCGGTCACCATTTTCATGAAGAACTCCAATATGTTACGGGGGGCAGTTTAACAGTAATTTCGCGGGGTCCAGACGGGCCCCCGGAAAACGGCTCCCGGACAGTATTTTTCAACAGCTTAGATGTGAACTACGACCCCCGCCAGCCGCTGTGCGCCAGGTCTCGTCGCAGCGCGGGCGGCTACCGGTCTTGGGCGGGGCTTTCTGGCTGCATCGGGCAGAAACTCCCGCCCGGCAACCGCACAGGAATCCGTTACTCTTGTACGTGAAGGACCCCGGCGCCCGCGCGCTCACGATGGTGAATTCATGCTCGATCCCAAGATGCTCGACGATCTCGCTCAGAAACTCGCGCGCACGGTGCCCGCGAGCGTGCTCGGCCTGAAGGCGGATATCGAGGAAAATTTCCGCTCCGTGCTGCAGTCGGGCCTCGCGCGGCTCGATCTGATACCGCGTCAGGAATTCGACGTGCAGGTTGCGGTGCTCAAACGCACCCGCGAACTGCTCGAGAAGCTGGAAGCGCGAGTAAGCGCGCTCGAGGGCGCGCGGCGCAGCTGACAGCGGGCGGCCGATCAACCACTCCCGCTTAAGTCCAAGGATGGACGATGGGCCTTGCCGTTGCATTGAGCCGGGCGCAGCTCGGCGTCGAGGCGCCGCTGGTGCAGACCGAAGTGCATCTCGGCAATGGCCTGCCCGTATTCAACATCGTGGGATTGCCTGAAACGGTGGTGCGCGAGAGCCGCGATCGGGTGCGCGCGGCCATCGAGCAATGCGGTTTCGATTTTCCGGCGGGCCGGGTGGTCGTCAATCTTTCTCCGGCGGACTTGCCGAAAAGCGGCGGCCGCTTCGACCTGCCGATCGCGATTGGGATTCTGGGGGCGCTCGGCAAAATACCCGCGCGCTCGCTCGAGGCACTGGAGCTTTACGGCGAGCTTTCGCTCACGGGTGAATTGAGGGCGGTGCGCGGCTTGCTGCCCGCCGCACTTGCTGCGCAACGGAGCGCGCACGCTGTCATCGTGCCCGCGGCGGGCGCGGATGAAGTTTCGCTCGCGCCGGGTCTATGTGCCTTTGGCGCCAATAATCTGCTGGAGGTCTGCGCGCACCTGTGCGGCGACTCGCTTCTGGCGATCGTCCAACGCGTGCACCCTGCCGCGCGCAGCGCCGATCGCGGGCCGGACTTGAGTGAAGTCCTCGGGCAGGCGCACGCGCGACGTGCGCTTGAGATCGCCGCAGCTGGCGCGCACAGCCTCCTCTTCATCGGGCCGCCGGGAACCGGCAAGAGCATGTTGGCGCAGCGCCTTCCCGGTATCCTGCCGGACATGACGGATGAGGAGGCGCTGGAAGTCGCATCGGTCATGTCGGTCGCCGGCCGGCCTGTCGAGCCCCGCTTCTGGCGGCGCCGGCCGTTTCGCTCACCCCATCACACGGCTTCCGCGCCCGCGCTGGTCGGCGGCGGCGCCGATCCGCGGCCCGGCGAGATCTCGCTCGCGCATAACGGCGTGCTGTTTCTCGACGAGTTGCCGGAATTCAGCCGGCATGTGCTCGACGCCATGCGCGAACCGATCGAAAGCGGCCTGGTGACGATCGCACGCGCGGCGGCACATCTTGAGTTTCCGGCGCGCTTCCAGTTGATCGCAGCCATGAACCCGTGCCCCTGCGGTCAGTACGGCGATGCGGCCGGCGATTGCCATTGCACGGGAGAGCAGGTGCAGCGCTATCGCGGGCGTATTTCCGGCCCGCTCCTCGATCGCATCGATCTGCACATCGAGGTGCCTCGCCTCGACGTCGCGCACTGGCGTCAGCGCGGCACGCCTGGCGAAGAAAGCGCAGCCGTGGCGAGCCGCGTATTGCGCGCCCGCGAGCGGCAGGTCCAGCGTCAGGGACTGTGCAACGCGCGGCTCGGAAACGCGGAAATCGATCGCTTCTGCAAGCCGGATGCCGCGGGGCGCACGCTGCTTGAACGCGCAACCGAAAAGTTTCGCCTGTCAGCGCGAGCTCACCATCGCATTCTCAAAGTGGCGCGGACACTTGCGGATCTCGCGGCCGAAGCGGGCGTATCCGCGCGTCATGTGAGCGAGGCGCTGGCGCTCCGCAAACTCGATCGCGGGCGCTAAATCGCCCAACATGCGGCGCCGGAACGGTGACCGAATGAGTTGCGATTGCGCTCAGGCTGGGTGAGGCTATCAGCATGCCGACGTTGCTACCGGCCGCTGACTCGCTCAAGCGAGCGCGTACCTCCAGTTCAGTGCCACTGCTTGCGGTCTTGGCAGTGCTCGCGGGCACTGTGATCCTGTATTGGCCGAGCGTCGAGTCACTTATCGGCCAGTGGTCGCTCGGCAACTATCGCCACGGGTGGCTGGTTGCGATTCTCACGGTAGCGCTCCTCGTTCGCGAGCGGCATAGGCTGAGTGAAACGCCGATCCGCCCTCAGGTATCGGCCGCCGTCCTGCTGTGCGCTGTCAGCATCGCGTGGGCGATTGTTCTGCGCGCCAATCTGCAGGTCGGCCACCAGCTGCTCTGGCCATTGATCGTGTTTCTTGCGATCGCGGCGCTGCTTGGCAGGGAGGCCGCGCGCGTCTGCGCTTTTGCGGTCGGTTTCGTCTACTTCGCGATCCCCCTCTGGGAAGTGCTGATTCCAGCGCTGCAGGCGATGGCGACCAGCGTCGTTGGTCTCATGCTGCGCGCGTCCGGAATGCCGGCTTTCATCTCGGGCAACGTCATCCAGGTGGCAGCCGGCGATTTTCAAATCGTCGATGGCTGCAGTGGTCTCAAGTTCCTCACTGTGGCACTCACTGTCTCGGCACTTTACGGCGAAGTGATGCGATGCACGTGGCGCACTCGTCTTAAGTTCCTCGCACTCGGCGCCGGCCTGGCGCTCCTCGGCAATTGGCTGCGCATCTATTCGATCGTCGTGATCGGTGTGCTGAGCAATATGAAGAGCGGACTGGTTGCAGCCCATGCGAGTCTTGGCTGGTGGCTGTACGCTGCCGTTCTTGCCGTATTTCTTGGGATCGCACACCGGATGCGCGCGCCGGTGGCAACACCCGTGTCGCGCGCAGATGAATCGAGCAGGCAGCGACGCAGCTCAGCGGTGATGGCAGCGATACTCGGCGTAATAGGCCTCGCCGGCGGGCCGCTGCTTCTCACGCTCACGTCGCCTGTGCCCAGCGCCCGCGAGCGGGCGAGTGCGCTGCCAAGTGCGTTACCTGCGCCAGCCACTGGTTGGATCCTGCATCCGCAGATCGCTAAGGATTGGCAGCCCGTCTTTCAGGGCGCCGATTTGATGGAGTCGGCGTCGTACCAGGCATCGAGCGGCAGCGTCGAGGTCTTTGTCGCGCGCTATCAGACTCAAGTCGAGGGTCGCGAGCTCGTCAGCACGGCCAACTCAATTCTGGGCAACGGGCAACGGCCGATCGCCCTCGAAGGTGAATCCGTCGCTCGGCCCCATGCGCTCAATCAGCGGGTGATCGAGGACACGCGCCACCGGAAATGGGTGCTGTGGTACGGCTATTTTGCGGGGGATCGCTGGTTCGCGTCCGGTTACGCGCAGGCGTTGTGGTACGGTCTCGCGTCACTGCGCGGTGCGCCGATCGCCGGCGTTGTCGCGACACGCACTCCATGTGAGCCAGATTGCGCGGTCGCTCAATCCCTGCTGGAGCGGTTCTGGCGAGCGAACAAGTTCAATCCGTAACGCGAGACGCGATTCGTGAGTAAGCGCTGCACCAGACTGATCGTTGCACTGATCGCTCTCGAGCTCGCTGTCGCGGGCTGCGACTATTTCGTTTCGACCCAGGCCCGCATGCAGCGCGCCGAGCAGCATCTCGCGGCGCGTGAATATCGGGCCGCGATGATCGATCTGCGCACCGTTCTCGAAAAGGAACCCGACAACGCTTCCGCTTTGCTGCTGTCAGCGGAACTCAATCTGCAGCTCGGCGATACGCAGGCGGCTGCCGCCGACCTGCGCCACGCCGTGGATCGCGGCGCGCCACGCACTCCGCAGAGCGCAATCCTGTCGGCGCAGATCCGGGTTGCGTCGGGTGACAGCGAGGCGCTCCTAAAGGATATCGATGCCGGCACTTCCCTGCTCGAGGAACCACAGCGTGCCCTCTATCGCGGTGAAGCCCTAACCGCACTCGACCGCATGAGCGAGGCGGAGCAGGCATTTAAAGCCGCCCTGGCACGAGATGGCCGGCTCAACGACGCGCACCTCGGGTTCGCCATCGTTGCGGCTGCTCACGGCCAATATCCGGAGGCGGAGCATTCGCTCGGAAGTGCGCTCGAAAACGGGGGCGGCAAGATGTCAATGCCACACATCGCGTCGGCTCTGGCACTGCTCACGGAAGTGCGTCTCGCTCAAGGGAATGTCGATGGCGCCGCAGATTCGCAGAAGAAGCTTGCTGGCCGCTCACCCGACGCGGTCATGACGCGTTTTCTGGGCGCCCGCATCGCGCTCCTGCGGCGCGACTATCAAGACGCTGTCGTCGCATTGCAGATACTCGTGAATGACGCGCCCGACTTCGCGCCTGGCCAGCGCCTGCTCGGAGTTGCGCTCATTGCACAGGCGAATCTGCTCCAGGCGGAATCGCAACTGCAGTCGTACGTCGCTCGCTGGCCGAACGACATCGAGGGCAGAAAACTGCTGGCACAAGTGGAGCTGAGGCTCAATGAGCCCGAGAAGGCGCGCAAATTGCTGGCCTCAGGGCCCGACTCCGACGCGAGCAATTCGCTGCTCAGTCTCGCGACGTTCGATGCCGGGACCGGTCACGGCGATGCCGCCGTCGAAGATCTCGAAAAGCTGCTCAAGCGCGATCCGAAGAGCAGTCGGGCCGAGCTCGGCCTCGCCCAACTCGCCATCCGTCGCGGCGATCTCGATGACGCTCGCCGCCGGCTGCAGAAACTGAGGAATGCAGACAGCAAGGCTGTCGAAGCGCGGCTCATGCTCGCAGCGATCGATCTCGGCTCGTCGTATGCAGCCGAAGTGGATGAGGTGCTCGATGAGGCGTTACGTGCTGCACCCGATCGCGCCGATGTGAGCGACGCGGTCGGCCGACTCTATTTGCGCGTCGGGCGTTACGACGACGCGCTTGCGAAATTTCGCACGGCGGTCGAGAAGGATTCGGCAAGACCGGAGTTCTGGCTCGACCTCGGCCGGGCGCATGCGGCGCTCAATCAGTTAGCCGCCGCCCAAGCGGCGGTCGAGCGTTCGCTCACGTTGAAACCGGATTGGATTCCGGCAGCCGAGTTGCTCACGCGCATCGATCTGTCGCTGGACCGGAACGATGCAGCGATGCAACGCGTTGCCACCTTGAGCGCACGGCATCCGCAAGATCCGGCCGCATTGGCGCTCGAGGGCGAGACCCGATTTGCGACGAAACAATATGCGCAAGCGGCTCAGAGGTTCGAGGCCGCTGCGCGCATCCGCCCGTCGGTGGCTCTTGCGATCCGCATCTATCAGACCAGGCATCTCGCGCATGCGGGCGATGCGACAAGCTCCCTGATTGCGTGGCTGCGCGATCATCCGCGCGATGCATTTGTCCGCGTCTTGCTCGCCGGCGCCTACATGGAGGGCGGCAAGGACCGCGAGGCAATCGGTGAATACGAGCAGATCTTGCGCGACAACCCGCGCAACGTGATCGCACTGAACAATCTGGCCGCGCTATATGACAGAGCGAAGGATCCGCGCGCGCTGTCCACGGCGCAGAAAGCATTTGAGCTGGCGCCGAAGAACGCGGCGATCGCGGATACCTATGGATGGATTGCGTTCAAGTCAGGTGGGAAAAGCCAGGCACTCGAAATTCTGGCGGCTGCGGCGACCGCGGCTAAGGAAGCGTCGGATATTCAGTATCACTACGCAGCGGCGCTTGCGCAGAGTGGCGATACTGCAAAGTCCGTTGAATTGCTGAAGAAGACGCTGGCCGGCGGCCGTCCATTCGACGGCCGCGCCGAAGCGGAAGAATTGCTGAAGAAACTCGCGCCGTGAGATCGGCGGTCAGCGCGGGGATTTGGCGCGCAGGCGGCGCCGCAGCAGCGGCAATGCCAGGAGCACACAGGCCATCAGCGCAAGCGGCGAAGGCTCGGGCACATTCGTCGGCGGCGGATTGGTAGCACCACAGGTTGTGCAGACACCGCCAACAAAACTCGATACATAGTCGGTCGTGGTGGCGAATGGGCCGCTTGTCAGCGCGAGCACATTCGTTCCAAGGCTGAAGCCCTGTTGCCCGGTGCCCGGCGCTCCATCGACTCCAAACAGCGGACTCCCGTACTGGAATTCAAGATTGAAGTTGCCCGCTCCCTGATCGATCAGCAGGGTCTCGACGAGTATGGTATTGCCCAGGGAATCCGTCGCATCCCAGATGAATCGCATGGCCGGCGCCGCGTCGCCTGTCGCGTAGGGCGCGGTGGGATCGGCAAGCCCCGTGCTCCAGAGCGTGTTACCGCCCGTCGTCAGCGTCGCGAGGAACGGCGCAACATAGTCGCCCGTCGGTGTCGAGCCGCTGCCGCAGCCGCTGCCGGACGCGACGAAGGACACGAAGCCGTTGCCGTTGAAGCAAAAGTCATAGGCTTGCGAGCCGGCGCCGAAATTCAGGTTGAACGGCACTGCGCCGCTGCCGGTGCCGAAGGTGGTATTTGCAGTGTTGAAAATCTCACCGGTCGTTGCGAATGAACTGCCGTCGAAGTCGACCGCGATCGAGCGCGCCTGCGCGGGAGCGCCGAGCAAGCAACACAGGCTGATCGCAACAGCTGCCGCGACGAGTTTCTTCTGAATCAGCATCGACACTCTCCCCAGCACGATAAGGCGGGCCTTTGGCGGGCCTCTACGAAGTTGGCGCACTCAATTCCCTGACGAACGATGCGCCAGTACTGGCAATGCAATATCTGTTCTTGCAGGCAACTTGCCCATGAATAAGAGCGGCTTACGGCCGATCGTCCCGAACCGGAAGACGGATCGGCCCATGGATTTGTAAGAAATGTCGACACACTTTTCCGGGATCGAGGCCCGTCAGCCGCGTTTTTGCCTCTTCGCTGAGAGATCCTGCAGCCTGGCCTCGGTCTGGTCCGCGTACAGGCTGTGCTTGCCAAACCGCGACTGTAGCGAAGGCAATGCCGTAGTCAGGAGATGGTCGGCCTCTGGATAGTGGCCGAGCGCTGTCTCGTAGCTTCCGGCGATCGAGTCGAGCACCGCGATTCGCCAGGCTTCCGATCCCTGTAGATCAGCGCCGTACTTGGCCGCAAGCGCCGCTCTTGCGTCCGTGAGTGCACGGCCGGCTTCTTCGAGTCGACCGGTGCGCACGCATAGATCAGCGTAATTGCCCAACACTTGATTCAGCATCCAGTGGTGGCGCTCGCGCGCGATCGACAATGCCTCGTCGAGCAGCGTCTCGGCCGCAGAATAGTTGCCGCGAGCAATCAAGACCATCGCGAGGCTATTGATGGGCATGACGAGGTCATCGTGCTTCGGCGCAAGGAGTTTGCGGCCGATGGCAAGTGACTCATTGAGATCTCGCTCGGCAGCCGTAAAGTCACCCCGAAGCAGCTCAACGCGGCCGAGATTGTTCAGAATCGTTTCGGTCTCATAGTGAACGTTGCCAAAGACGTCACGATAAACAGGAAGCGCCTGGCTCCATATCTCACTCGCGCCGGCGTAGTTGCCCATTTGAAATAGCAGGGAGCCGAGATTGTTCATGCTCTCGGCAACTCTGGCATGGCGTTCGCCAAAGACAGCTTCCCTCACTGCGAGCGCGCGGCGCATCAGGGGTTCGGCTTCCCGGTAGCGGCCCTCGAAGTAGAAGAAACTTCCCAGCGCGTTGAGCGAACGCGCGGTATCGGCATGTTTCTCGCCATGCATCTTGAGGTCACGGTCGAGGGCTTCTCGATAGAGCTGCTCCGCGTCGGCCGTCTTCTCCAGCGCATAGAGACTGTCCGCGAGGCCGGTCATGGCTTGTGTCACCGCGGGATGCAGCTGGCCATACTGTTCTTCAGCTTCGCTGAGTGCCTTGCGATACAAGCCTTCCGCCTGCTTGTAGTCGCTGTCGACATAGCGATTCGCCGCCAGCGCCAGATTCGCCTTGAGAATGTCCACGTTGACGCCGCTCTTGTCAGCGGCCGCCGCCGCTTCCTGCAGGAGTGCATGCGCCTTTGGGTAAAGACCAAGGCCGTTGTAGGCCTGACCCATCGACCGCAAGAGATTCGCTCGCACCTCCTGTTCGTCCGCAAGCGAACTGCGCATTTCCGTCACGCCGCGATCCAGGATCTCGCGCACAGTCACTGTTTCACCGCGGCTCTCCTCAGGGTCCGCGATGCTAAAGAGGTTCACCATGAAGTCCGTCGTACGTTGTGCCGTCGTCGCCTGCGTGCGCGCGATGTTCGATTGTTTGTTAGCGAGATAGGCGGCAACGCTTGCGACGCTCGCGAGCACCGCAAGTCCGGCGACGGCGCCGGCGCGCAGCTGCCGAAAATGTCGCGCACGTCGTTCAGAGGTTCTAACCAGCTCAGCTTCGAGAGGCGACAGGCGGACGCCATCTGCGATGAGCGTGCGCGCCTCCGAAATCGGCTTGCCGCGGGCGAGCAGGAAGTCCGCGCTGCGCCCTTGTTTCTCCCAGGTGCCAGCGGCCGCGGCGAGGCGCGCATGAATGAGCAGATTTTCCCGATTCTTTTCGCGCCATTCCGCGAGGCGCGGCCAGAACTCGAGGAGCGCTTCGTGCGCAAGCGAAATGACGGGCGCTCCTTGCGAATCAACAGCGCTGATCAAGAGGCGTGCTGCGAGCAACGCGTCGACCAATTCGTTCGCAGCCGGCGTCGCAAAGGCAGTGCGCGGCGCGGTCCTGCGCAGTGCCTTCGAGTCGTCGTCGATGCCAAGCGCGACCAGCTCATGAAATATGACGGGCAATGCCGTCTGTGCCGCAGTGCCTACGCTCGCAAGCACTTGCTCGGCGCGCTGCGCGAGCGCGCCTTCCACTCCCCCGAGTTCCTCGTACGCGCGAAACGTCAGCACGTCTTCGGAGCTGCGGCGCTTGTAGAGCTCTTCGAGCAGGAACTCGAGCAGCGGCAGGGCGCCCGGATTCTTCGCCGCCGCGTCGCGAATGGCGTCGTCGAGGCGCTCAGCAGTGTGTTCGCGCACTTCAAAGCGCAATCCGGCGGCAGCGGCCGGCGAGCGGATGATCTGCCCTATCTCGCGCGGCACCGGTGGCAGGAGGTCAAACTGACCGTCGCCCTCCTTAAGATCGATGAGTGTCGGCAACTCAGCGAGACGCGCATAGACGTCGCTGCGCATCGTGGCAAGCACTGATACGCGACCGCCACGCGCGATTGCCGCCAGCGCTGCCACGAATCGTTCGCGTTCGCTCGCAGTGACGCGCTCATCGGAGAACATTTCCTCGAGTTGATCGACCACGAGCGCGAGATGGCACTCCACGCCGATCGCATCGAGTGAAGTGCGGACGCGATCCGCCAATGTGTCCGGCTCTCCAGCTGCGAGTGCCGGGATTGCAGTTGGCTGGGTCAGTGCTTCGGTGAGCGCCGCCAGCAAATCGCCCTGGCCTGCGGAGGGCCGCATGATCGCGTGCCGCCAGAGACTGGCGCTGCCAACCACGCCGGGTTGCAACAAGAGCGGTAGCACACCGGCACGCACGAGCGATGACTTGCCACCCCCGCTCATGCTCACGATCAGCACAAAGGCCTTGCCGTGTTCCGTTTGTCGCCTGAGTTTCAGGAGGACGCTGGCAACGGCCGCAGTCCGTCCGAAAAACACGGGCGCATGTTCCGCCTCGAAGGGCTCCAGGCCCCGAAACGGCGAGCCATGTCGCCAAGTGGGAGCTGTGGAGCGCGACTTCACGCCGGGCGGTAAATGCTCGTCGATGAGGCGCGCGAGATGGGCTTCGAACAGCTCCTCGAAGTCGGCCGGGGACTCGAACGAATGGAACGCGGCCTTGAAACTCCCATCGGTTGCGTTCATGAACCAGCGCGAGACGAACGCGTCGAGCGACTGCTTTTGCTGCAACTGTTCGGCTGCCGTCTGCGCGTCGCCCGACCACTCCAGCTTCGCGATCTTGCGATAGACGACGATGTCGGGTTTCCCCTTGCGCCGGAAACCTTCCACCGCGTCTTCGAACTCGAACTCCGTCCCGGAAGCGAAAGGTGTGCCGTCGGCCCGCCGGATGTTGGTGGGCAATACGGTGCCGAGGCGCGACCAGAGGATCGTGACCACGATGTCGGTTTCGGACGGATTCGGCAGCTGTTCCTGGAACGAGGCCGTGGCGACAAGCGGCCGGTGCTCCCAGAAGACGGGCTCGAGCCGCAAGACCTCCCCGACCTGCGCATCGAGCCGGCCGATCACGCGGCGCGCGATCAGGCGCTCCTCGGCCACATCGCCGGGCGATGAAATGAAAATTCGCAGCGTATTCAGTGCCACGGCGGGTGCATCCTCTCGTCAGGTGCCCGTGCTTCTTGGTAGCCTGCGCGCCGGGTTTTCGAACAATTGCGCGGGAGCGCACATGATGGAGTGCTCGACCGAGCTCTACAAGATACCGTTCCTCGTCGGAGTTGTCGGCCACCGCGATCTCGTTGCCGGCGAGACGCCTGGGATTCGCGCGGCCGTCAAGGGCCTGCTGACGCACCTGAGCGCAGCCTATCCGGACGTCCGGCCGACGCTGCTGACGTCGATGGCGGAGGGCGCGGATCTCATCGCGGCGGATGTGGCGGCCGAGCTCGGCATTCCCATCATTGCGGTCTTTCCGATGCCGGCCGATGTCTGTCGGGCCGATCTAACCACTGACGATGCACGAGCGACTTTTGATCGGATCGTGGCGCAATCGGAGCATTTACAGGTGTCGCCGCCCCAACGCGGGTCTGACGCGGTCGACGACACCTCGCGCACGCGCCGCGACCTGCAGTTCCAGCGCGCCGGCGTTCTGGTCGCTCACTACAGCACGCTCCTGATCGTGGTCTGGGATGGCAAGGACACGGATCATCGCGCCGGCACCGCGCGCGTCGTCGAATGTCGCCGCCGCGGCATCGTGCAGAACGGCGATGACGAGCAGCCGCTCGGCAACACGCTGCTTTCGATCCAGGACAACGACCTGATGTACGAGATCCGCTGCTCGCGCCAGTCGGAGCGAATTCGCGGCGCGAATGGCGCGAGCGCGGTTGAGGTTGTTGGTTTCGTCGGCGCCGGCGCAACGGGCGGGGAGAGGATTCCGGACTCGCTCGCGACCGTGCTGGGCCGGCTCGCGGAATTCAACAGGGACGTCAATGAATATGGCGCCGACATCCAGAAGAAAGGCCGACGGCTCGCATTGCCGAGCCCGTATCCGGTGCCGCAGCGTCTGGCCTACCTCGATGAGCTCTTTCGCGCGGCGGATTGGCTGGGCGGCCATTACCGGCGATCGTTCACGATCGCGATCCGCATCCGTTACACGTTATGGGCACTCATGGCGTTTCTGCTGGTGTCCTTCAAGAAGGAGTCGTTTGGCGTCATCGGCACGATCACGATTCTTGGAGTCGTAACGGTGTTTGCGGTCGGCTTTGTGTTCGCCGAGTGGGCGCACCGCAAGAGGTGGCACCGCAAGTATCTCGACTATCGCGCGCTCGCCGAGGGCCTGAGAGTCGAGTTCTACTGGGAGGTGGCCGGCGTTCACGCCCGCGCCGACGGAGAATTCGCGCACGAGAGTTTTCTGCAGAAGCAGGACGTCGAGCTCGAGTGGATTCGCACCGCCATGCGCGCCGTGAGTCTGCGGCTCGCGGTGAGCAGCGGTACGCGGGTGCAGGCCGGATTTGAGCAGGCGTTTGCGGGCTGGGTGGGCGATGACGATCCGGTGAACGGATCCGGGCAGCTCCATTACTACCGCCAGCGCATCGACTCGTTTGAAAACCGGTTGCATGTCACCGAACGCGTGGGCCTGTGCCTGCTGCTCGCCGGCCTCACGCTTGCGGTGATCTTCAGCCTGGAGATGTTGATTCGCGGGACCGGTGTCGAAATCCTGCCGGAGAATCTGCGCACGGTGATGTTGTGGGGACTTGCGCTGCTGCCGGTGTACGCGGTGATCTTCGAGACCTACGTGAGCGACAAGGCGGACCGCGCGCTCATCCGCCAGTACCGTTACATGTTCTCGCTCTTTGGAATTGCCGCCCGTGAACTACGCGTCGCGGAGACGGAAGATCGAAAGCTCGATATTCTGCGGTCGCTCGGCGTCGCGTGTCTTGCCGAGCACGCGCAGTGGATTCTCGGCCATCGCGACAAGCGCATCGAAGGCCTGCGCTGGTAGATCAAGAGCGCAGGCGCGGGTCTCGCGCTATTTAGCAGCGGCCGCCATGTGATCGACGGCTTGCTTCACGAGATCATCAGCGAGGTCGGCGCGTCCGCCTTTCATCGGCATCATGCCGCTCTTGCCTTGAAAGCCTTCGAGTGCAT
>JBGPLJ010000036.1:0-18128 GCA_041486385.1 Steroidobacteraceae bacterium | reverse complement strand
CGCGAAGTTGCCGCCATGAAGCGCTTCATCGATCTCGCGCATTTCGAACGGCCGGAAGTACTGGACCTGCTCGCGCTGTCGCAGCGGCTGCACGATCGGCCGGAGCCGCACGCGCTGGCAGGAAAGATTCTCGGCCTTGTGTTCTTCAATCCGAGCCTGCGCACGCTCGCTTCCTTTCAGTCGGGCATGAGTCGGCTTGGCGGTTCCTCGTTCGTCATCACGCCGGGTCAAGGCACGTGGCAACTGGAGACCCGTCTCGGCGCCGTCATGAGTGGCGCGGCGGCGGAACATGTGCGCGAAGGCATTCCGGTGCTCGCGTCCTATTGCGATGCGCTCGGCATCCGCGCGTTCGCAGACGGCAAGGATCTCGCCGCTGACTTGAAGGAAACGATGTTCAGCGCGATGGCGGATCTGGTGGAGAAGCCGTTCATCAACATGGAATCGGCGATGAACCATCCTTGCCAGGCACTCGCCGACTGGAAAACGCTGAACGATGTTGCCGTGCCCGTGCACGGCAAGTTCGTGCTGTCGTGGGTGCATCATCCGCGGGCGCTGCCGCTGGCGGTACCGGCCGCGACGCTCCACATGGCAGCCATGCGCGGCATGGAAGTCACAGTGCTGCGGCCTGCAGGGTACGCGCTGCCGCCCGAACTCATGGACAAGGCACGTCAGGCCGCGGCGCGCTCCGGCGGCTCGGTGCATGAGACCAGCAAGCGCGACGACGCATTAAAGGGCGCGCACGTCATCTACGCAAAGGAATGGGGCTCGACCACACATTACGGCGACGTCGAGGGGGATGCGCGCCTGCGCGCGAATCTCTCGGACTGGTGTGTGCGTGACGCCTGGTTCAGTCACGCGGCGCCCGACGCGAAGTTCATGCATTGTCTTCCCGTTCGGCGCAACGTCGCCGTCGCCGATGAAGTGCTCGATGGTCCTCGCAGCGTCGTGCTGCGTGAGGCGCACAACCGTCTCGTCGTGCAAATGGGCGTGCTGCATCGAATGCTGGTGCGCAACCCGGGTTCTTAGCTGTTCCTTCTCGAGGAGAGATTCGCTTCCATGATGTCTTCCAAAGCAGAGCAGACCATTGCGATCCGCGCCCTGCGCAATGCCGCGCCCTACATCCGCATGTACAAGGGCAAGGTGTTCGTCATCAAGGCGGGCGGTGGCGTCTTCGCCGACGCGGAAGCGACGCGCCAGCTCATCGAACAGGTCGCGATCCTTCATCAGGTCGGCATCCGTGTCGTGCTCGTGCACGGCGGCGGCCCCCAACTCACCGAGCTGTCGGAGGCGCTCGGCGTGCCGACGCGCATGGTTCAGGGGCGACGCGTGACCGACGAGCGCTCGATCGAAGTCACGGCGATGGTGCTGAACGGCATCATCAACACACGGATTCTCGCCATCTGCCGCGACCTTAACATCGAGGCGGTCGGCGTGAGCGGTGTCGACGCCGGTCTCATTCAGGCGCACAAGCGAGCGCCGATGAAGATGGGCGACGGTGAGCTGGTGGATTTCGGATTTGTCGGCGACATCGACCGAGTCGAAGCCGGCGTCGTCAGCAAGTTGCTCGACAACGGTCTGATGCCTGTCGTGAGTCCACTGTCGGCGGATCAGAACGGCGTGCTGCTCAACATCAACGCCGACACGGTCGCCGCGGCGATCGGCTCCGCGCTCAACGCGGAGAAGCTGTTGTTGTGCACGGGCGCGCCCGGCATCCTCGAGAGGCTTGACGATCCAAGCACGCTCATCTCTTATACGGACCTGCAGGGCCTGAAGCGTCTGCGCGAGAGCGGTTCACTTGCCGATGGCATGCTGCCGAAGGCACGCGCGATCGAGGATGCCATTCGCGGTGGCGTGCGGCGCGTGCACGTGATTTCCTACAAGACTCCGAACAGCGTACTGGCCGAAGTGTTCACGAATGAGGGCACGGGGACCTTGATCGTTTCGGACTTGAACGCCTTGTCGAAGGCGGAACAGCTGAGTGCACAGACGCAGTGATGGGCCAAACTCAATGACACGTCTGTGGGACAAGGGCCAGCCGCTTGATGAGCGCGTGCTGCGCTACACGGCGGGCGAAGATCACGTACTCGACAATCGGCTGGTGAAGCATGACGTCGCCGCTTCCATCGCGCACGCGGAAATGCTGGGCGCGGGCGGACTGATCTCGGCCGATGATCTGAAGAAGATCCGCGATGCACTCGTCGCAATCGGCGAGGCGCATGCGCGCGGCGAATGGCAGGTGCGGCTCGAGCATGAAGACGGTCAAACCGCGCTGGAGAATCTGCTGACGGAACGCATCGGTGCGACCGGCGGGCGTCTGCACGCCGGCCGTTCACGCAACGATCAGGTGCTCACCGCGTTGCGGCTCTACATGCGCGAAGCAGTCGAAGTACTGCGCGCCGGAACGCTGGGCGTTGCCGACGCGCTCGACGAGCTCATCCGACGCGACGGCGCTACGCAGCTTCCCGGCTATACCCACACCCAGCAAGCGATGCCGAGCTCGGTCGTGCTCTGGGCCGCCGGCTATGCGTCGGAACTGCGTGACGACGCCGAGGGTCTGCGCATGACGCTCAGGCGCATCAGCAAGAATCCGCTCGGGTCGGCGGCAGGATACGGTACGCCGAACCTGCCGATCAGCCGCGAGGAAACGCGGGCGCGCCTCGGATTCGCGACAACGCACGAGCCCGTGACTGCAGTACAGCTCTCGCGCGGCAAAGCCGAAGCGCAGCTGCTGTTCGAGATCGCGCTCGTCATGCAGGATGTCGGCCGGCTCGCCGCCGATCTCATTCTTTTCTACAGCCAGGAGTTCGCGTTCGTGTCGCTCGCCGACGAGTTCACGACGGGCTCATCGATCATGCCGCAGAAACGCAATCCGGACGTGTTCGAGCTCATTCGCGGTCGGTCAGCGATTGCACTCGCCTGCTTGAGCGAAGCGCTCGGCATCACGAGCAAGCTGACCTCGGGTTATCATCGGGACCTGCAACTCCTGAAGGCCCCGCTCTTTCGCGGTATCGACCTGTGCGCCGAGACGCTGGCGATACTGCCGCCGGCGCTCGCGGGCGTACGCTTCAACAAGGAGCGGATCAAGCTCGATCCGTCGATTCACGCGGCGGCGGAAGCGAATCTGCTGGTCGCCAAGGAAGGCATCCCGTTTCGCGACGCCTATCGGCGCGTCGCCGAGAAGTACAAGAAGTAACCGCATGGCCATATGGTTTCGTCCATTCACGATTGCCGATATCGCTCGCTTGCGCAAAGGCACGATGGTCGAGCATATCGGCATCGAGATCACGGAGATTGGCGACGATTTTCTGCGCGGGACGATGCCGGTCGATGCGCGCACGCGCCAGGCGATGGGCCTCCTGCATGGCGGGGCGAGCGTTGCCCTTGCGGAGTCGCTGGGCAGTATCGCCGGTGCCATGGTGATCGATCTTGGCAGGCAGAGCGTGGTCGGCATCGAGATCAACGCCAGCCACGTGCGTGCGGTGCGCTCCGGCTTCGTGACCGGCACGGCGCGGCCAGTGAACATCGGCCGCCGCGTCCAAGTGTGGCAGGTCGAAATCGCCAACGCGGCCGGCAAACCGGTCTGCATCTCGCGGTTGACGCTCTTTGTGCTGGATCGGCCGCCGCCGCCGATCACGGAGCCGGCTTCGCGCTGACGGCTTATACTGCGGTCTCATCCGTAAGGCTCGTATGCGCACCCTTGCAATACTCATATTGATTTCGGCCGCGCTCGCAGCCTGCGGGCAGAAGGGCCCGCTCGTACTTCCGGAGAAGACCGCGGGCGGTGTGGTCACACGACCCACGCAGACGCCGCCGGCAACGCCAGCGACGACGACCGACCCGCAGAAAAAGAAGGACGAGTCCGGGAACCAGCCTTAAGGCCCCGAATCGCGCCCGCGAGACTCCATTGGCCGATCAGCACAAACTCGTCCTCGTCGACGGCTCGTCGTATCTCTACCGGGCCTTTCACGCGTTGCCGCCGCTCGCGAACTCCAGAGGCGAACCGACCGGTGCCGTTTACGGCGTGCTCAACATGATCGCGAAGCTCGTCCGGGAGCTCGCGCCCGAGCGCATTGCCGTTGTGTTCGATGCGCCGGGCAAGACTTTTCGCGACGATCTGTTCGCCGAGTACAAAGCCCACCGCCCGCCGATGCCGGATGAATTGCGCGCGCAGATTGCGCCGCTGCTCGAGGCCGTCGAGGCGCAAGGTCTGCCGCTGCTCAGAATTTCCGGCGTCGAGGCCGACGACGTGATCGGCACGCTGGCGAAGCGCGGCCTTGCAGGCGGATTCGAGGTCATCATCTCGACGGGCGACAAGGACATGGCGCAGCTCGTCGACGGGCGGCTCAAGCTCGTCAACACCATGACCGATACAACGCTTGATCGCGCGGGCGTGAAGGCAAAGTTCGACGTCTTTCCCGAGCAGATCATCGATTACCTCGCGCTCGTCGGCGACAGCTCCGATAACATTCCAGGCGTGCCCAAAGTCGGCCCGAAGACGGCAGCAAAGTGGCTCAACGAATACGGGACCGTCGACAACCTGATCGCGCATGCCACCGAGATTCAGGGCAAGGTTGGCGAAAGCCTGCGCGAGAATCTCGCGACGCTCGAGCTCTCGCGCAAGCTTGCGACGATTCACAGTGATGTGACACTCGATACGTCGATCGAGGATTTGACGCCGAAGGCGCCGGACGTCGAACGACTGCGCGCGCTCTATCGCCGGCTCGAGTTGAACTCGCTGCTGCGTCAGCTCGGCGATGGGGCACAGCCAGCGTCGTTGGTCGCGGCGCCCGCGATGGCCCTGACACAGGCGATACCAGCGACTGCGGCGCCGCAAACTCCAGGTCCCCCTGCACCGGCGCCGGCTCCGAGAAATTATGAGTTGGTGCTGACGATGGAGCAGCTCGAGCGCTGGCTCAAGGCGCTGGCGTCGGCAGAACTCTTTGCATTCGATACGGAGACGACGAGTCTTGACTACATGGCGGCCGAAATTGTCGGCGTCTCGTTCTGCGTCGAGCCTGGCAGCGCCGCTTACGTACCGCTCGCGCACAACTATGCCGGCGCGCCGGAGCAGCTGCCGCGCGCCGAGGTGCTCGCGAGATTGAAGCCGCTGCTCGAGGACCCCGAGCGCGCGAAGCTTGGTCATCATCTGAAATACGACGGCCACGTGCTCGCGAACCACGGTATTGCGCTCGAGGGCATGCGCTACGACTCGATGCTCGAGTCGTATGTGCTGAACAGCACCGCGACCCGTCACGACATGGATTCGACGGCGAAGAAATACCTCGGCATCGACACCATCCACTACGAGGACGTAGCCGGCAAAGGCGCGAAGCAGATCACGTTCGATCAGGTGCCGATCGAGGCGGCCGCCGAGTATTCCGCGGAAGACGCCGATGTGACGATGCAGCTCCACCGCCATCTCTGGCCGGAGCTCGGCAGATTTCCGAAACTCAAATTGCTGTACGAGACCATCGAGCAGCCGCTCGTTCCCGTGCTGATGCGCATGGAACATCACGGCGTGCTGATCGACCGCAAAATGCTCGCTGTGCAGAGCCAGGAGCTCGCGCAGCGCATGCTGCAAGTGGTCGAGCTCGCGCACAAGGAAGCCGGCGGTCCATTCAATATCGATTCGCCGAAGCAGCTGCAGGAGATTCTCTTCAACAAGCTGCAGCTGCCGGTGCTCGGCAAGACGCCTACCGGACAGCCGTCGACCGCGGAGAGCGTGCTCGAAGAACTCGCGGAGAATTTCGCGTTGCCGAAGCTCGTGCTCGAGTACCGCGGACTCGCAAAACTCAAATCCACGTACACCGACACGTTGCCTGAGCAGATCAACGAACGCACCGGGCGCGTACACACTTCGTATCATCAGGCAGTCGCTGCGACCGGGCGACTCTCTTCGACCGATCCGAATCTGCAGAACATTCCGATCCGTACGCCGGAGGGCCGGCGCATTCGGCAGGCGTTCATCGCCCCTCCGGGCCGGCGACTGGTCGCCGCGGATTATTCGCAGATCGAGCTGCGCATCATGGCGCACCTCTCGGGCGATGCCGGATTGCTCAAGGCATTTGCCGCCGACAAGGACATTCACCAGGCAACGGCAGCGGAAGTGTTCGGCGTGGCGCTCGATCAGGTTTCATTGGATCAGCGTCGTTCGGCCAAAGCCATCAATTTCGGTCTCATCTACGGCATGTCGGCCTTCGGACTCGCACGTCAGCTCGGAATCGATCGCACCTCGGCGCAGCGTTACGTCGAGCTTTATTTCCAGCGCTATCCAGGCGTCAAGGAATTCATGGACCGTACGCGGCAACAGGCCAAGAGCACCGGCTTCGTCGAGACTGTGTACGGACGGCGGCTCTATCTTCAGGACATCAATTCGCGGGATCGCGCGCGTCAGCAGTATGCCGAGCGCAGCGCGATCAATGCGCCGATGCAAGGCACCGCCGCCGACATCATCAAGCGCGCGATGATCGACGTCGATCGATGGATTCGCGAGAGCGACGTCCCCGCGCGCCTGATCATGCAGGTACACGATGAGCTGGTGCTCGAAGTGGAGGCGTCCGCGATCGAACACGTCACCGAAGAGCTGAAGAAGCGCATGTCGGCCGCGGCGGAACTGCGCGTGCCGCTCAAAGTGGATGCCGGCATGGGTGACAATTGGGACGAGGCGCACTGATGAATCGAGACGTCGCTTCGCCGCAATCCTGAACGGAAATTGTCGCCGGCCGCAGACAGTCCTGCGCGAAACTCTCAACGAGACAGACCGGTCTGACCGCTGGAACCGGCGCTGCCCCGCGCCGCTCGACGGAGGTCCCATGCGTAAGCTCGTTGTATTCGCCGGTCTCGCGCTCGTTGCCACTTGCGCAGCGGCTGCCGACAACGGCATCTACCTCGGCGCCGCCATCAGCGGCGATGCCACGCTCAAGGGCGGACAATTCCAGTCTGACCTCGACATCAAGAATCGGCCATACAAGTTGATCATCGGCATTCGCCCGATCGACATGTTTGGCGTCGAGGCGAACTATGTCGACTTCGGCAACGCGAAGCAGACGCTCCTCACGCCTGATATTGGTATCAATGCCAGCGCGAAATTCTACGACGCCTTCGCGGTCGGCTATCTGCCATTGCCGCTCGTCGATCTCTACGCGAAGGCAGGTCTCGTGCGCTGGAATACCGATGTGCGTCTGACGACGATCGCCGGCCCACAGCCACGCCTATCTGACAGCGGAACGGACTTCGCCTATGGCGCCGGCGCCCAGGTTCGATTCGGAAGCCTCGCCGCGCGGCTCGAGTACGAGCGCTTCGAGGTCTCCAACAGCGACCGCGTCGACATGCTCTCGCTCGGCGTTACCTGGACGTTCCTCTGACGCAGTCGCCTGGCCGGGCGCCGCCCTTGAAACCTGCGCGGGGCGGTCCATATCGCCTCGATGGACGGTAAGGATCAATCCGTAGGCTGGATTCTGGGCGACGCCGAGCCGGTTGAGCCGGACGTAGCCAAGAGCACGGCCAGCGAACAGCCTGCCGAAGCCGCGCTGCTCGACGCGTATTCGCAGGCAGTGATCGTTGCAACACAGCGCGTTGCGCCGGCGGTCGTGCATCTGAACGTCGGACACGGCAGGCCAGGGCGCGAGCGTCGCGGCACGGGTTCGGGCTTCTTGTTCACGCCCGATGGCCTGTTGCTCACCAACAGTCATGTCGTGCACGGCGCGCGCGACATTCGCGTGAGCACGGCCGACGGCGATCAGTACTCGGCGGATCTCCTCGGCGATGACCCCGATTCGGATCTCGCGATCGCGCGCATCTCCGTCAAGCGGGCGCAGCCAGCAACACTTGGCAAATCGGCGGCGCTTCAAGTTGGACAGCTCGCGATCGCGATCGGCAATCCCCTGGGCTTCGAACACACGGTCACTGCCGGCGTCGTCAGCGCACTCGGCCGCAGCTTGCGTGCGCGCTCGGGCCGGCTCATCGATGACGTGATTCAAACGGACGCCGCGCTGAATCCCGGCAACTCGGGTGGACCGCTGGTGAACGCGCGCGGCGAAGTCATTGGCGTCAATACAGCGATCATTCCGGGCGCGCAGGGCATCTGCTTCGCGACCGCCATCGACACTGCGCAATGGGTCATCGGCCAATTGCTGGCCCATGGCCGAGTGCGACGCGCGGCGCTTGGCATTGCTGGCGCGAATGCGCCGCTCGCACGGCGCATCGCCCGCCATTACGATCTGCCAAACGGCTCCGGCGTGCGTATTCAAACCATCGAACCCGGCGGCCCCGCCGCTGCCGCAGGCATGGAGAGCGGTGACCTCATCGTTCAGTACGACGGCGAAACGGTCGAGAGCATTGACCAGCTGCAGCGGCTGCTCGACGAGCGCCGCATCGATGTCAGTGCCAGCGCCGTGCTGATCCGCCGCGCGCAAGAACTGGAAGTTACAGTCACTGCCCGCGAGCGGTAACCCTATGATCTATATGAAATGAGGCCCGGTGTCAGGGCGGCGCGCTCGAGGTGAAGAATGTTTAAGGACGACGCGCTTCCCGGCTGGAACTTCGACCCGCCGACCCCCTCTAACTGCCTCGAGTGTGCAACGACACTCCCCGCTTTCCTCCCTGAGCGGGTCAATACCCGGATTGTTATCCCCAAGCCGGGTTAGTCTGCCCCGGTGGCGCAAGCCACCGGGGTACTTTTTTTCCGCTTCCGGAATTCTTCAATCCGCCAGTAATTGTTTCAATCGGCCACGCGCCGTTTCGAGCCCCGTGCCCGTGTGCGCCGAGAAGAGTTGCACGGTGGCACGACCCACCAGCTCGCGCTCAATCTTCGCCAGCGCCTGCCGCGATTCATTGCGGGTCAGCTTGTCTTCCTTGGTGAGCAGCACGTGGACCGCGCGTGGCGCAGTCTCGATCCAGTCGATCAGTTGACGATCCTGATCCGTGAGCCCCCGCCGCGCGTCGACGATCAACACCACTCCACGGAGCGATGCCCGTCCCTCGAAATACTTCTGGATGAGCTCACCCCAGTGTTCGCGCATCGCGACCGGCACTTTCGCGAATCCATAGCCCGGCAGATCGACCAGACGTTGATCACCGCCCAGTCCGAAGAAATTGATGAGCCGGGTCTGGCCCGGTGACTTGCTGGTACGCGCCAGCGCTTTTCGACCAAGGATCGTATTGATGCCGCTCGACTTGCCCGAGTTCGAGCGTCCGGCAAACGCAACCTCGCTCCCATAGTCCGCTGGAAACTGCTGCGGGTCGTTCGCGCTCAGCATGAATTCGGCTTGTGGATAGAGCGCCATGAACTCGCCTCGCGGAGCCTGTTGATGAGCCCTGGGGTGTGGACGCAAATGCTTGAAGCTAGTGTACAATTCGCCGCTCGCGAGGGAGCCAAAAGAATGCAAGTCCGGGTCGCAATACTCGCTGCGGTCGCAGCGTTCGCACTCACAGCCTCCGCCATGGCGGACGGCAATGCCGACGCCGGCGCCACCAAGGCAACAGTCTGCTCAGCCTGCCACGGGCAGAACGGCCACAGCATTAACGGCATATGGCCCAACCTCGCTGGCCAGCACGCGAGCTACATCGTCGAGCAGCTGAAGGCGTTCAGGAGCGGACAGCGCGTGAACCCGGTCATGGCTCCGATGGTTGCTGCGCTCAGCGACGCGGACATGGAAGACATCGCCGCGTATTACGCCGCGCAGACGGAATCCGGACTCGAAGCGGATCCCTCGTACTGGAAGGCGGGCGAAACGATCTATCGCGGCGGTATTCGCGATCAGAACGTGCCGGCCTGCATCGCCTGCCATGGCCCGATCGGCCGCGGCAATGCGCCTGGGAAATTTCCTGCGCTGCGCGCGCAGCACGCGGAGTACACGCTCAAACAACTGCGCGACTACGCATCGAACGAGCGCAAGACCGGCCCTGGCGGCATCATGCAGACGATTGCCGGGCGCCTCACCGAAGAAGAGATGCGTAACGTCGCGTCTTACATTCAGGGCTTGCGCTGACATCAGCGTTTCGCGAACCTCGGGCGATGAGCTGGTGTCGAAAGCCCGGTTGCCAACAATGTTCGGGAGTTCCGCTATGACAAGGGTTGCCTGGCTCGCCGCCGTGAGCTGCCTGATTTTCACCGCCTGCGGTCAGCAGTCGCCAAAAGCACCGGAAGCCTCGCCCGCGGCGCAAACCGAGACGCCTGCGACCGCTGTTGCCAAGCCCGCGCCAGCGGCGACGAAGCCGGCGGGTGCGAACAATCAACCGGCCGAAGTCGTCAATGCCGGCGAGGATCTCGAAACGGTGGACACCGATCAGTCGCCGGCAACCTCACCGAGTCCTTTGCTCGCCGCCGCGCTCGAGGCAGCACCGGCCGCGGCGGTGCCCGGCCCGTGGAAGGAAAACGTCAACTACACGCGCCTCGTTCCCGCGCAGCCAACCGTCAACAACGTGCCGAGCGGTCAAGTCGAAGTCGCCGAGGTCTTCTGGTATGGCTGCCCGCACTGTTACGCGCTCGACCCACTCGTCGAATCCTGGCGCAAGACGAAGCCGTCATACGTCGCGTTCGTGCGTGCGCCAGGCATGTGGAACGAGGGCTTGAAGCTGCACGCGCGCCTCTTCTACACGCTGATGGAACTGAAGAAGCTCGACGAGCTGCACAGCACGGTATTCAACGAGATTCACCAGCATGGCAATCCGCTGATGGACCGGGGCGGCGACGAAGAGAAGTCGATTCAAATCCAGGCGCAGTTCGCCGCACGCTACGGCATCAATCCGGCGGACTACATCAAGGCTGCACACTCCTATCCGGTCGACCAGAAGATGACGCGCGCCGAACAATTGAATCGCGCGTACATGATCACGAGCGTTCCAACCTTCATCGTCAATGGCAAGTATTGGACCGACGTCGGACACGCCGGCGGAGAAAAGGAATTATTCGTGCTTTTGAATGATCTCGCGGCCGCCGAGAAGCGTGGCCGCTGAGCGCAGCCCATCAGCCCGGTGAGCCAAACCGGATGTCGCGTTCATGATCAATATCTTCGTCAAGCAAGCAGCCGGGCTCAAGCGGCTCGATCCGCCGCCGTCAACACTGCCTGACGACTGCATCTGGGTCGATCTGATCGATCCGAGCGCCGATGAAGAGCGCATGATCGAACAGGCGCTCGGCATCGACGTGCCGACGCGCGAAGAGATGAAGGAGATCGAGGCTTCGAGCCGCCTCTACGAGGAGCATGGCGCGCTCTTCATGACGGCCACGGTCGCAACCAAGCTCGACACCGATCTGCCCGAGAGCGCGCAGGTGACGTTCATCCTCGCGAAGAACCGCCTGGTCACCAATCGCTACGTCGATCCGCTGCCGTTCCGGCGCTTCATCGCCTACGCCGAGCGGCATCCGTCCTCGTGTACCACGGCGCCGGTCGTACTTGCGGGCGTCATCGAATCGGTCATCAACCGTATTGCCGACGTGCTCGAGCGCGTCGGCGGCGACCTCGATGTCCTCTCCTCAGAAATCTTTGCGCCGCCCCGCAAGCGGCGCTCGGGTGCACGCGACTTCCGCCTCACGCTCGATCGCATCGGCCAGAGTGGCGATCTCACATCGAAGGCCCGCGAGAGTCTCGTGAGCATCGGGCGCGTCGTTGCGTTCGTGCAGCAGTCGGCACTCATTCCACTCGAGAAGGAGACCAAGGATCGCTTCCGATCCTTGAGCCGCGACGTGCTCGCGCTCTCCGATCATTCATCGTTCCTCGGCAACAAGGTGACGTTCCTGCTCGAGGCGACACTCGGCATGATCAACATCGATCAGAACAACATCATCAAGATCTTCTCGGTCGTGACGGTGTTCATGCTGCCGCCGTCCGTGATCGTCGGCTGGTTCGGCATGAATTTTCCGCAACTGCCCTGGCTCTCGATTCCCCATGGCCCGCTGATCGCGCTCGGGCTGATGCTGCTCTCCGCAATGATTCCATTCGCCATCTTCAAGCGGCTGCGCTGGCTCTGACGGACAAGCGCCGAATCTGCATCAATCGGTGAACTTTCACGCTCGCTGTCGGCGACCTGCGGACCTACTCTTTGCGCTTCACGGATCGGGGCGCTCATCGCCCATCGCGCCGTGAGATCCGCGGCTCGCCGCTTTGCAGAAATCGCCTATTAGTGGAGCTACTACTGGAGGTTGTCATGGAAGATGCACAGCTTTTCTCCGTCGAGGAACTGGAAGCCCGCTTCGAGATGGAGGCGGTCCCGGTCACCGGCAGCGACGTGCTGCCCGACTGGACCTGCGAGTGCAACATCAAGTTCGCACTCTGATCTAGCCTCGAGCCGACGAGGTTCCTGCCTGGCCGCCCGGGCGGGAACCTCCGCGGCTCACGCCGCCTGAAGGAATGCCACGCGAATGGCCATGCGAACGGAGATCGCTCTGCCCCGCCTGCGCGACGACGCCGTGATCCGCCGCTTCGACGGCCATGGCTCGTCCGCTCAACACGTGGTCGCGATCGACGGCCGCCATTTCGTGGCGAGCGAGGCGGTCGCGGCGCTTCTCGAGCTCACGCGCAAGTCCGAGAGTCTCGCGGGCCTGGCCGAGCGAATGTCAGCGCGCTTCGGCAAACCATTCAGCGCGCAGGAAATCGAGCGGGTGCTGCGCGAACAGATACCCGCCATCCTTTTTCATGCCGGCCAGGGTGCGACCCTGCGCGGCCCGCTGCATTTGCGCCTGCGATTGCTCAGCGCTGAAATAATTGGACCCATCCTGCACGCAACGCGTGGACTGTTCACGCCGTTCGTGGCGATCGTCCTCGGCACACTCTTTCTTGCCGGCGATTGCCTCGTCGCCGTGGAATCATCCCGTCATGGGCTTGAGAGTTTTGGATCCGCGTCGCTGTCCGGCGCCTTCGCACTGATACTTGCCGGCATCGCGATTCATGAACTTGGGCACTTGAGTGCCTGTCATCGCTATGGCGCGAGTCACGGTGGTCTCGGCATCGGACTTTACTGGTGTCTGCCCGCGTTCTACGCCGAGGTGCATGGGGCCTGGTTGCTCACGCGCACGCAGCGCTGCGTTGTCGACGTCGCCGGTATCTACTTTCAGTGCATCTTCCTCGGGGTGATCGCAACGGTGTGGCTCGTGCGCCCGTCGGGAACACTCCTCATGGTGCTCTGGGTATCGCACTTCCTGGTGCTCAACACTCTGAATCCGGTACTGAAGTACGACGGCTACTGGCTGCTCTCCGATCTCAGCGGAAGTCACAACCTGCATCAACGCATGCGTGCGAACGCGCGTCGCTGCGGGAGCGCCATGCGGCGCAACGCCGGGGCCGCATGGCCTAGACGGGCGGATGGTCTCTTGCTCGGACTCTTTGCGACACTGACCGTCGCCTACTTTGTCTACGTCTTCTATTTCCTGGCGCACAACCTGGCCTACGCCGCAAGCCGCGTCGTCGCTCTCGACAGCGGTTGGCAGTGGCTTGCGGCAATTGTCGGCATGAGTCTGCTGATTGGGTTTGCCGTCGGAACCACGCTCATGCTCGCACGCGCCGTTGAAGGCGCCGTTGGATTCGAGGCCCCGGGAGCAGACGAGAAGAACCGTGTCGTTCGTTGATATCCAGGCACGCGTTCGATCGATGACCCGCGCGCGGTCCGTGGGCAGAGCGCTGCGCGGGATTTCCGCCGAAGAGCGCAACCTGCTGCTGGTCCTGCCGTCCACCGTCGGTGCGCTCGAGTTCGCGCGCGCCCTGTGCGCCAGGCAGCCGTGCCGCATCACTGCGGGGCCTGTCGTCGCAGATCCCCGTTGGCAGCTTGCGAGTCATGTGCGAACACCCGCCGAGATCGTGCGGGAGTTCGCCGGTGAGCGCCGCCTTGCCGCCAGCATCATCAGCTTTCCGGATCAGATCGCCGGTGAAGGTGAAGCCTTCGTCCCGCTGCGATTTCTCGGTATCGAGCGCCGCTTTTCGCTGCTGGAGGCCGTCCTAGTGTTGCGCCATCAGCCCCGAGCCCTGCAATACAGGCGCGCGCGGCCGGTCGGGGCCTTTCGCCTCGCGCAGATCGAGTACGGTCACGCAATGTCAGCCGCGAATCATCGGACGGCGCCAGTCCGTCTCATGCACACACTGCTCGCGGGCCTCGAAGCGGAGCTGGCGGAACCGCCCGTCGACTGGCTCGCCTGCAGCTCTTTTGCGCTCAAGAGCCCCGTGGCCTTCGAGTTCCGCGTGCGCGAAGAGCTGCGTGAGATCGAATCACTGCTGCGCCTTGCACTCGAACGGGAAGTTGGCCAAAGCTCGATCCTGCAACCTGCGCTCACAAGCGTGAGCACCCTCATTCGCGGCAGCGCGCTCGCAAGTTCCAGAAACCCGGCATGAGAAACAAGATGGGAATAGCCATGCAAAGATTCAGCCGAACACCGCTCCTCGCCCTGGCGCTCGCTTTGACACCTTTGATTGCCGGTGTCTCGGGCTGCATGCACGTGCGCATCAGCGCGAAAGATCTGCTGGCGCCCGACCAGCCGCCGGCAGCAGCGCGGCTTGCCGCTGGTTTCGTCATCGAAGAATCGCTTCTGCAGCGTGGCGAGCGGGTGGTTGGCGTCACCCGAGCTCATCGCGATGGTAATCGTGTCGTCATTGTCTTCTGCGGCGGCGACGGCTTTCACCGCTCGAGTGAGGGCGGTTCGGTCCTGCAAGCACTCGCCCACGGAGCGGACGTTGTGCTCTTCGATTACCCGGGCTTCGGTGCGAGCAGCGGCAGCGCTGATGCCGACAGCATTCTTGACAACGCGCGTGCCGCTGATGAATACGCTTCCAGGTTGCCGTCGAGCAGCGGGCAGAAGCGTGTGCTCTATGGATTTTCCCTCGGTGGCGTCGTGGCTGCGCAGCTCGCCGGCGAACGGCCGGTGGACGGACTGGTTCTCGAAGCGACGGCGCCCGACATCGCGCGCTGGGCACGCACTCAGGTGCCATGGTTCGCAAGACCCATCGTGCGCGTCGACCTTGATCCGGCACTCGCCCGCATCGACAACGTCAAGGCGCTCGCAAAGTTTCGCGGCAAGGTCCTGGTTCTGGCCGGGGAGAAGGACACCAAGGCCCCGCCCGCACTGTCACGCGACATGACCAAGCGGCTGAAGGCTGAGGGCGTGCGCGCAGAATTACGCGAAGTGCCGTCCGCCGGCCACGGAGAAATCTACAAGTCACCAAGCTTCCGTGCCGACCTGGAACGGTTTCTTGCAGGACTGTAGGAGTCTTTGTGCTGCGCTCCACGCTCGTCACTCGGCTCGCTGACTCCGTGATCGACCCCCTGGCCGCGCTGCTTTCGCCGATTCTTCCGCGCTCCAGGCATCCAGGCAGGCGCGCGCTGATGGCTCTTGGTCAGATGCCAGCTTGCGGCATCGCGGCCGATGAAAATCTGGCGCGGTCAATTCTGGCCGCACGCTGGCGGGAGGCACTCCTGCTTGCACGGGCACGCTCACGGACTGTGCGCCGGCTGCCGTCAATCATCGACTCCACCGTGCACATTCGAGGCGCACAAGTCCTCGAAGACTGTCTCGCCACAGGCCGCCCGCTGGTATTTGCGACGCCTCACTACGGCGCCTGCGTGCTCGGCTGCCTCGCGCTGGCGCGAAGTCTGCAGGGGCGTCGGCGGTTGGCGCTGCTCTACCAGCGTGACCCGCGCAATGCGGGACTGCGATCCCTGTTTCTGCGTGCCGACGCGTCCGCGACGCTCTTGAGCGGCACCGCAGGAATCGTGCGCGCCGTGCAGACACTCGGTGAGGGCGGCGCCGTCGCCACGATGCCGGATGTGTTCGATGACATCACCGACACGGTCGCTATCCCGCTCTTCGGCCGCTGGCTGCGTGTTGCGTCCGGCACCGCGTATCTCGCCGCACGTTCGCAGGCCCTCATCGTGCCTGGCTTCGTGCGAACCGAGCGCGGTCCAGGCGTATGCGTCGAACTTACGCGGCCCATCGATGCGCGCGAATGTGCGAGCAGCGATCTGCGACAAACGATCTTTGCGCTCACGCGCCGCTTGTTTGCGCAGTTCGAGAACGGCCTCAGGCGCGCACCGGAGCATTGGCTCTACTGGGAGCGCTTGCCGCGCGTTTCAACTCCGCTCGGAAGTCCAGTCACAGCAGAAGCGTTCGATGTGACGGCCGACATCGCCATGCGTTGCCGCGAGTTTCCGGGTCTGTTGCGGCGTGTTCCCGAATTGCGCCATCTCGTCGGGGCCGGAGCGCCATGAACGCAGCCGAGACCGTCCGCCAGGTTGCCGCGGAGCACCTGGAGATTGCCGCAGCTCGCCTCGAAGGGGCGAATACCCTGCGTGAAGCTGGCATCGATTCCCTGGCCGCGATCGATCTGATCGTCGCCATCGAGCGGCGTCTCGATATTTCCTTTCGCGAGCGCGATCTGGAGTCACTGCGCTCGTTCGATGACTTGGCCGCGGCGGTCGAGCGGCTGCTGGCGGAACAGCGCGCCGGTTCGTGATGTCCAGTGTCGGCAAGCGGCGCGTCGTCATCACGGGCTGCGGTGTGATCTCGGCGCTCGGCGCGGGCGCGCCGGCTCTTGCCGAAGCGCTCGCCGCCGGGCGCTCCGGCATTGGGCTGCTCGATCACCTCGCGAACGCGGAGCGCGGGCGCAGGTCGTCCCGTCACCCGGCTGGCGCCCGCATTGAGAATCGCGCAGCAATCATGCTCGGCGGATACGAACACGCATTGCTCGATCCGGTGTCTCAGTACGCTCTCGCGGCCGGTGAAGAAGCATGCGAACAAAGCGGGCTGCTTGCGGCGCAGGGCCTGTGCGAGGGGGCCGGCGTCTTCGTCGGTACCGGCATGGGTGGCGCGTTGAGTGTCGAACGCGCGTACGCCGACATGCTTGGTCTCGGCTCGGCGCCGCGGCCGCTGTCCATCCTCTGTGCGATGAACAATGCGCCGGCGAGTCATCTGTCGATGCGCCTTGGCCTCAAGGGTCCCAATCTATGTTTCTCGACCGCCTGCGCATCATCGACGATTGCCATCGGCGAAGCATTTCGCGCGATTCGCCTCGGGCGCATTGCTTGCGCGCTAGCGGGTGGCACCGAAGCCTGCCTGGTCGGCGGCGTGTTGCGCGCGTGGGAGTCGCTGCGCGTGCTTGCGGAGGCCAGAACGGACAACCCGGCGAGAAGCTGTCGTCCGTTCGCCCGTACGCGCGATGGCATCGTGCTTGGCGAGGGCGCCGCGATGTTCGTGCTCGAGTCGCTGGAGAGCGCCGTGCGGCGTGGCGCGCCCTTGCTTGCCGAATTGCTCGGCTACGGCGCAACCGCGGACGCATCGCATATCGCAAATCCAAGCGTCGAAGGCCAGGTGCGCGCGATGCAGGCGGCACTCCATGACGCAGATCTGAGACCGGAAGAAATCGACTACGTCAACGCGCACGGCACTGCGACCCGCGTCGGCGATCTGTGCGAAACGCTCGCGCTCAAGCGCGTATTCGGTGCGCACGCCCATGGCATACCGATCAGCTCGACGAAGTCTGCGCACGGACACCTGCTCGGCGCTGCGGGTGCCATCGAACTCGCGGCCAGCCTCGCTGCCATGCGCGCCGCGTTTCTGCCCGCAACGCTCAATCTCGACGAAGACGATCCCGAGTGTGACCTCGACTACGTACCGAATATCCCGCGACACGGAGTCGCCCTGCGGCGCTTCATGTCGAATTCGTTCGCTTTCGGTGGCAGCAACGCCGTGCTGATCGGCGGCTCGGTTTGAGAATCTGGCGCGCCCGACTGGATTCGAACCAGTGACCTTCGGCTTCGGAGGCCGACACTCTATCCAACTGAGCTACGGGCGCGTGCCCTCGAAGTGCGCTCTATGGGCCCTTTCGAGGGGGCGGCAATCATAGCGGCTCGAGGCTGCTTGAGCGAATCCGGCGAGCCCGCTCGCCGGGGCGTGCCGCCGGCAAATCACCCGGCAATTCAGGTGTTTATGGGCGTGCGGCAATTCAGTATACTGCGCCGCCTTTCGTGTCAGTCGCCGCCCCATCGGGCACCATTTGAGAGCCAATTGTGAGCAAGCAAGACACCCACTTCATCAACAACTTCAGCCTCGTCATCGGCATTCTGGTGACTGTTGCCATTCTCCTCATCATTCTGGCGCGCCACGTCGCCTCCGACACGCAGATCGAGCATGTCAAAGCCGATCCGAT
>JBGPLJ010000035.1:0-18602 GCA_041486385.1 Steroidobacteraceae bacterium | reverse complement strand
CTCCGGAAGCCGCTGCCGTGCCGCCGGCGCCAGCGCCCGCTGCTGTTTGAGCGCACGCACGAGAAGCACGAGCTATAGACCTGGCGCACTAATTTTATGATGCAACCGAAACGGACCAAGTACCGCAAGCAGTTCAAGGGACGCAATGCCGGCTTAGCGCAGCGCGGCAGCACCGTGGCGTTCGGCGAGTTCGGTCTCAAGACCACCGATCGCGCGCGCATGACCGCGCGTGAGATCGAAGCGGCGCGCCGCGCCATCAGCCGCTACATCAAGCGCGGCGGCAACTTGTGGATCCGCGTGTTTCCGGACGTGCCGATCACGAAGAAGCCGCTCGAAGTGCGCATGGGCAGCGGCAAGGGCAACGTCGAGTACTACATCGCGCGCGTGCAGCCCGGCAAGGTTTTGTTCGAGATCGAAGGCCTCACCGAGACGGTCGCGCGCGAGGCATTCCGCCTGGCGTCCGCAAAACTCTCGGTGTCGACCATGTTCGTGAAACGGCAGGTGCGTTGATGAAAGCGAAAGATCTGCGTCAGAAGAAAGGCGTCGACCTGAACGAGGAGCTCGCGCGCTTGCGCAAGGAGCAGTTCAACCTGCGCATGTCGGGAGCCGCCGGCACGCCTGCGCGTCCCGACCAGTGGAGCAAGGTCCGCCGCAATATCGCGCGCATCAAGACCGTGCTTACCGAGCAGCGTTCTGGAGGTAGCAAGTGAGCAACGAGACAGGGCAGGCCGCCGCCCCGGGCGTACGCACGCTCACCGGACGCGTGGTCAGCAACAAGATGGACAAGACCGTGGCGGTCGAAATCGAGCGCCTGGTGCGTCACGAGAAGTACGGCAAGTACGTGCGCCGGACGACCAAGCTCCTAGCGCACGACGAGAACAACGAGTGCAAGGAAGGCGACCTCGTGGACATCACGCCGTGCCGGCCGCTGTCGCGCCACAAGTCCTGGAAATTGCAGCGCGTCGTCGAACGCGCCGCAGGCTGATGAGCTCATCCGGGCACAAAGCTTGAAGGTTTGAGGAACGAGTCATGATCCAGATGCGAACAATGCTCAACGCCGCCGACAACAGCGGCGCGCGGCTCTTGATGTGCATCAAGGTGCTCGGTGGCACGCGCCGCCGGTACGCCACCGTGGGCGATGTCATCAAGGTGAGCATCAAGGATGCGATTCCGCGCGGCAAAGTGAAGAAGGGCGAGGTTTACGACGCGGTGGTCGTGCGCACACGCGCCGGCGTGCGCCGTGCCGACGGCTCGCTCATCCGCTTCGACGGCAACGCCGCGGTGCTCCTGACGAACAAGCTCGAGCCGATCGGCACACGCATCTTTGGACCGGTGACTCGCGAGCTGCGGACCGAGCGGTTCATGAAGATCATTTCGCTCGCACCTGAAGTGCTCTAGAGCGCAAGGATTCAAGGTCATGCAAAAGATCAAGAAGGGTGACGAAGTCATCGTGATCAGCGGCAAGGACAAGGGCCGCCGCGGCAAGGTCGTGCGCGTGGAAGAAGGCGCGCGCGTCGTCGTCGAGAACGTGAACGTCGCGCAGAAGCACCAGCGGCCGAGCGGCAATCCGAATTCCGCGAACGCCAAGGCGGGCGGCATCATCAAGCGCGAAATGCCGCTGAGCGCGTCGAACGTATTGCTTTACAACCCGGCGACCAAGAAGGGTGATCGCATCGGCATCCGCAAGCTCGCGGACGGCAGGCGCGTGCGCTTCTTCAAGTCGAACAACGAGATGGTGGACGTCTAAAGGCCCCTGTTTCCTTCCAAGGGACCTTCACAACGGTAACGACACATGGCGAGACTACAGAAAACTTTCAACGAGACGATCGTGCCTGAGCTCAAGAAGACTCTTGGGCTCAAGAACGTCATGCAGGTACCGCGCATCACCAAGATCACGGTCAACATGGGCGTGGGCGAAGCCGTGGCCGACAAGAAGATCATGGACAACGCGGTCGGGGATCTCACCAAGATCACCGGCCAGAAGCCCGCCGTCAGCAAGGCGCGCATCGCGGTGGCGGCATTCAAGGTGCGCGCCGGCCAGCCCATCGGCTGCCGTGTGACGCTGCGCGGCGCGCGCATGTACGAGTTTCTCGATCGCCTGATCACGATCGCGATCCCGCGTATCCGCGACTTTCGCGGCATGTCGCCGCGTTCGTTCGATGGGCGGGGCAACTACAGCCTCGGCGTGAAGGAACAGATCATCTTCCCCGAGATTCAGTACGACCAGATCGACCAGATCCGTGGCATGGATATCACCATCACGACCACGGCAAACGACAACAAGCAGGGCAAGGCGCTGCTTGATGCTTTCAACTTTCCCTTCAGGAAGTAAGGATAAGGATCGATGGCCAAGACCAACATGGTCGAGCGTGAGAAGCGACGCACACGCATCGTCAAGCAGTACGCCGCAAAGCGTGCCGAGCTCAAGGAAGCCATTCGCAACCCGAAGGCATCCCCTGAGGTGCGCGCGGAGGCGCAGGCCAAGCTGCAGCGCTTGCCGCGCGACGCAAGTCCTACGCGTCAGCGCAATCGCTGCTCGATCACGGGCCGCTCGCGCGGCGTGTACCGCAAGTTCGGGCTGTCGCGCGTGAAGCTGCGCGAAGCCATGAACCGCGGCGATATTCCGGGCCTCGCCAAAGCGAGCTGGTGAGGTAATCGCATGAGCATGACCGATCCCATTGCGGACCTTCTGACACGCATTCGCAACGGCCAGAAAGCCGGCAAAACGGAAGTCGCCGTCGGCGCGTCGAAGCTGAAGAGCTCCGTGCTGAAGGTGCTGAAGGAAGAAGGCTTCATCGGCGATTTCGCGGTTGCCCGCGACGGCGTGAAGGGCACGATCACCATCGCGCTCAAGTATCACGATGGCCGTCCCGTGATCGACAAGCTCGAGCGGGTGAGCCGCCCGGGCCTGAGAATCTATCGTGGCAAGGACGCGTTGCCGAAAGTGCTGGGTGGCCTCGGTGTCGCCATCGTCTCGACGCCGCAGGGTGTGATGACGGACAAGCAGGCGCGCGCAGCCGGACAGGGCGGCGAAGTCCTGTGCGTCGTCTACTGAAGGAAATTAGAGAGTCTCCCTTATGTCTCGAGTAGCAAAGAAACCCGTCGACATGCCGCAGGGCGTTTCCGCCACGATTGCGGCCGACGGCGTCACCATGAAGGGTGCGAAGGGCTCGCTCACGCTCGCGCTCAAGGCGGGCATCAGGGTCGTCGCCGACAAGCAGCAGCTGTCGGTCGAAGTGACGGGCACGGACGAGAATCTCGGGCCGATCGCCGGATCAACCCGCGCGCACCTCGCGAACATGGTCGTCGGCGTCAGCAAGGGCTACGAGCGCAAGCTCGAGCTGCAGGGCGTCGGCTATCGCGCGCAGATGCAGGGCAAGGTGCTCAATCTGACGCTCGGATTTTCGCACCCGGTGAACTACGCATTGCCCGAAGGCATCAGCATCGACACGCCGAGCCAGACCGAAATCGTCGTCAAGGGGAGCGATCTGCAGAAAGTCGGACAAGTCGCGGCCGAGATCCGCGCGTTCCGTCCGCCTGAGCCCTACAAGGGCAAGGGCGTGCGCTACGCAGGCGAGAAGATCACCTTGAAGGAAACGAAGAAGAAGTAGGCGAGCCATGGACACTAAATTCGACAAGAAATCGAAGCGGCTGCACCGCGCTGTCAAAGCGCGTGCGGTGATCCGGCGTCTCGCGGTCGCGCGGCTATCCGTGCATCGCACGCCGCAGCACATCTACGCGCAGGTCATCGCCGCCGATGGCGGCACCGTGGTCGCCGCCGCATCCACGGTGCAGGAAGCGGTGCGCGAAGGCCTCAAGTCGACCGGCAACATCGCGGCCGCCCAGGCCGTGGGCAAGGCGATTGCCGAGCGCGCCAAGGCCGCCGGCGTAACCGCCGTCGCATTCGACCGTTCGGGATTTCGTTATCACGGACGTATCAAGGCCCTCGCCGACGCGGCACGCGCGGCCGGCCTCGAGTTTTGACCGGGCAGTAGTTTTCAACCAACACGACAATCCAAGCGAAGGTTCGCGATATGGCGAGAGTCGACAAGCCGCAGAGTGGGGACGAGCTTCTTGAGAAGCTCGTAGCGGTCAACCGTGTGGCCAAGGTCGTCAAGGGCGGCCGGCAATTCGGATTCACCGCGCTCACCGTCGTCGGTGACGGCGCGGGCCGCGTGGGTTTCGGTTACGGCAAGGCGCGTGAAGTGCCGGTCGCAATCGCAAAGGCCATGCAGGCCGCGCGCAAGAACATGATCAACGTGGCGTTGCGAAACGACACGCTGTGGTACGCGATCAAGGGCGCGCACGGCGCCACGCGCGTCTACATGCAGCCCGCAGCGGACGGCACGGGCGTGATCGCCGGTGGCGGCATGCGTGCCGTGTTCGAGTGCGCCGGTGTTCGCAATGTCCTGGCGAAGAGCTACGGCTCGCGCAATCCGATCAACGTCGTGCGCGCGACGCTCGAAGCGCTGGCGCGGGTGCGTTCACCCGACCAGATCGCCGCGAAGCGTGGCAAGACAGTCGAAGAGATCGCGACCTGAAGAGAAGACCGGACTAGAAAATCATGGCAACAGCAAAATCACAGACACGGCTGAAAGTGACGCTCACGAGGAGCCGTCACGGGCAGCTGAAGAATATTGCCGCCTCCGCGGCCGGTCTTGGGCTTCGACGCATCGGTCAGTCGGTGGTCGTGACGGACACGCCGGAGAATCGCGGCATGATCAACGCCGCGAGCCACATGCTTAAAGTAGAGAACGCGTCATGAGATTGAACACCATCAAGCCGTCACTGGGCGCGAAGCGCGCGCGCTTGCGCGTCGGGCGCGGTGCCTCGGCGGGCCAGGGCAAGACCTGCGGCCGTGGCACGAAGGGTCAGCGCGCGCGCAAGGGCGGCTACCACAAGGTCGGTTTCGAAGGCGGGCAGATGCCGTTGCAGCGGCGCTTGCCGAAGCAGGGCTTTCGCTCGGCCATGAAGGCCTCGCGCGCGGAAGTGACGCTTGGCACGCTCGGCCGCATGGCGGCGGAGCTGATCGACGTCAAGGCGCTCATCGACGCGAACGTCGTCCCGGCCGACACCGAAAAGGCGAAGGTCATTCTGTCGGGAAAGATCGAGAAGGCCGTGAAGCTGAAAGGCATTGCGGTGACCAAGGGCGCGCGCGCAGCAATCGTCGCCGCCGGCGGCAGCATTGAAGATTGACCGTTAGATAGAAGATATACCGAAGACATAGCGCACACCCGTGACCGATCTCAGCACCAATCTCGCCGCATCGCTTGGACAGGCGGCCCGCTACGCCGACCTCAGGCGCCGGCTGCTGTTCCTGCTGGGCGGTCTCGTCGTGTTCCGCATCGGCAGCTACCTGCCGGTCCCGGGCATCGACCCGGCGCGCGTGGCGGATTTCTTCACGAAACAGGCGGGCACGATTCTCGGCATCTACAACGTCTTCACGGGCGGCGCGCTCGAGCGCCTCTCGATCTTCGCGATGGGCGTCATGCCCTACATTTCCGCGTCGATCATCGTGCAGATGATGTCGATGGTGATCCCCTCGCTGCAGGCGCTGCGCAAGGAAGGCGAGTCGGGCCGTCGCAAGATCACGCAGTACACGCGCTACCTCACGGTGCCGCTCGCAATGTTCCAGTCGTACGGCGCGGCGCTTGCACTGCAGAGCGGCAAGCTCGTGCACGTACCGGGCTTTCAGTTTCTGTTCGTGGCGACCGTCACCATGACCTGCGGCACCGTGTTCCTCATGTGGCTCGGCGAGCAGATCACCGAGCGCGGCATGGGCAACGGTATTTCGATGATCATCCTCACCGGTATCGTTGCCGGTATTCCACGGGCCCTTGGCAATACGCTCGATCGCGTGTCGACCGGCGAGATGGGCGCCCCGTTCTTCATTCTGCTGCTCGCGGTGATCCTGCTCGTCACCGGCTTCTGCGTGTTCATGGAGCGTGCGCAGCGGCAGATCGCCGTGAATTACGCGAAGCGTCAGGTCGGGCGGCGCGTATTCCAGAGCCAGGTGAGCCACCTGCCGTACAAGCTGAATTCCGCGGGCGTGATTCCGCCGATCTTCGCCTCGAGCATCCTCGCGTTTCCGACCACCATCGCGTCGTTCTTCGGGCAGAGCCCGGATCCGACCTGGTGGCAGAGCATGCTCATTTCGATTTCGCAGACACTCGGGCCCGGGCAGCCGCTGCACGTGCTCCTTTACGGGATCCTGATTATTTTCTTCGGCTTCTTCTATACGGCGCTCATGTTCCCGTCGCGGGACACAGCGGACAACCTGAAGAAGTCGGGCGCATTCATCCCGGGCATCCGCCCAGGGCAGCAGACCGCGGAATACATCGACAAGGTGCTGACGCGCATCACGATGTGGGGCACGTTCTACGTCGCCGGCGTCTGCATCCTGCCGGAGATCCTGCGCGCCTCGAGCAACGTGCCGTTCGCGTTCGGTGGCACTTCGCTTCTCATCGTCGTGGTCGTCGTCATGGATTTCATGGCGCAGATCTACGCGCACCTGAAGTCGCATCAGTACGAGTCGCTTTTGAAGAAAGCGAACCTGAGCGGCCGCGGCAAGACCTGAATTCGACTGGAGTCCTGGCAATGAAAGTTCGACCGTCAGTGAAGAAGATCTGCAAGGACTGCAAGGTGGTGCGGCGCCGTCGCGTCGTCTACATCATCTGCAAAGACCAGCGGCACAAGCAAAGGCAGGGCTAGAGTTATGGCGCGTATCGCGGGTGTCAACATTCCGATGAACAAGCATGTGCTCATCGGGCTCACGAGCATCTACGGCATTGGCAATGCCCGGGCCGGGCGCGTCTGCGCCGGCGCCGGTGTCAATCCGACAACGCTCGTGAAGAATCTCACGGAGCCTGAAGTCGCGGCGTTGCGCGGCCAGGTGGCGAAGTTCGCGGTCGAAGGCGATCTGCGCCGCGAAGTGAGCATGAGCATCAAGCGCCTGATGGATCTCGGCTGCCATCGCGGCATCCGTCATCGCAAGGGTCTGCCGGTGCGCGGCCAACGCACGCGCACGAACGCCCGCACCCGCAAGGGTCCGCGCAAGGCCGCGGTGAAGCTCAATGCTCCCCCTGGAAAGATTTAACCAGTACCCGATTTAATTAAAGAGGAACGGATCGCATGGCAGAGCAGAAACCCGCAGCCGACGCACCGGCAGCCGCTCCGGCCGCTGGCGCAGCCGCCGCCCCGGCCGCTGGCGCCGCAGCCGCTGCAGCAGCAAAGCGCCCCAAAAAGGCGCGCCGCCAGGTCACGGATGCGGTGGCGCACGTGCACGCGTCATTTAACAACACGGTGGTCACGATCACCGACCGCCAGGGCAATACGCTGTCGTGGGCGACCTCCGGTGGCTGCGGCTTTCGCGGTTCGCGCAAATCGACCCCGTTCGCTGCCCAGGTGGCCGCTGAAAAGGCAGGCGTCGCCGCGCAGGTCGCCGCCGAGAAGGCGGGCGTTGCGGCTCAGGAATATGGCGTGAAGAGCGTCGAAGTGCGCGTCATGGGCCCCGGCCCGGGCCGCGAGTCGGCGGTGCGCGCTTTGAACGCCTGCGGCTTGAAGATCACGAACATCGCGGATGTGACACCCATTCCGCATAACGGCTGCCGCCCGCCCAAAAAGAGGCGCGTCTGAAGTGGCGACAGCACCGACAGGACTTGAACGGAGAGCACAGTGGCTCGATATCTAGGACCAACCTGCAAACTGTCCCGACGCTATGGGACGGACCTCTTTCTGAAGTCGAGCGCCAAGCCGCTCGAGCAGAAGTGCAAGCTCGAAGTGCCGCCGGGCGGCGTCAAGGGCGAGCGTCGCACGCGCCTCTCGGACTACGGCCTGCAGCTGCGCGAGAAGCAGAAGCTGCGCCGCATGTACGGCGTGCTCGAGCGCCAGTTCTCGAATTACTACAAGCGCGCCGCCGGACGGCCGGGCGCGACCGGTGAGACGCTGTTGCAGCTGCTCGAATGCCGCCTCGACAACGTGGTCTACCGCATGGGTTTCGCGGCGACGCGCGCGGAAGCGCGGCAGCTGGTGAGCCACAAGGCCATCGCCGTGAATGGCGACGCGGTCAACGTTCCGTCGTATCAGGTGCGGGCAGGCGACAAGGTCGCGGTGCGTGAGCCGGCGCAGAAGCAGACGCGCATAGCCGCGGCGCTCGCGATGGCGTCGCAGGTCGGGTTTCCGGACTGGGTGGAAGTGGACGACAAGAAGTTCGCCGGCCTCTTCAAGTCGGTGCCGGACCGCGGTGAGATTCTGCCGGACATCAACGAGAGTCTCGTCGTCGAACTTTATTCGAAGTAATTTTTTCTTGAGGGGCCGCGAGCCCTAAGGTAAGCCACATGCAGGGATCAGTGACGGAATTCTTGAAGCCGCGCGTCGTCAAGGTGCAGCCGCTGTCGCCGCGCCATGCGCGCATCGTCATCGAACCGTTCGAGCGCGGCTTCGGCCACACGCTCGGCAACGCACTGCGTCGGGTACTGCTCTCGTCCATGCCGGGCGCGGCCGTAACCGAGGTGGAGATCGACGGCGTGCTGCACGAGTACACGAGCATCGAAGGCGTGCAGGAAGATGTGGTGGACGTGCTTCTGAACCTGAAGCTCCTCGCCATCCGCATGCACACGCGCGATACGGCGGAAGTGCGCTTGCAGAAGAAAGGCCCGGGACCGGTCACCGCGGGTGACATCCAGGGCGACCACGACGTCGAGGTGCTGAACCCCGATCTCGTGATCGCGAACCTGACCAAGGCCGGCGAGCTCAGCATGCTGCTGAAGATCGAGCGCGGCCGGGGCTACCGGCCGGCAGTGCAGCGCGCGGTATTCGAAGAGCAGAGCCGCCCGATCGGCCGCCTGCAGCTCGATGCCTCGTTCTCGCCCGTGCGTCGCGTTACGTACAACGTCGAGAGCGCGCGCGTCGAACAGCGCACCGACCTCGACAAGCTCATCATCGACATCGAGACGAACGGCACGATCGATCCCGAAGAAGCCATCCGCCGCGCGGGCGGCATCCTGAAGGATCAGCTCTCGGTCTTCGTCGACCTGCAGGGCCAGGACGAAGCGGTGGCGAAGACTGCCGAAGCGCAGTTCGATCCGATCCTGCTGCGCCCGGTGGACGAGCTCGAGCTCACCGTCCGCAGCGCGAACTGCCTGAAGGCGGAGAACATCCATTACATCGGCGATCTCGTGCAGCGCACCGAAGTGGAACTGCTGCGGACGCCCAATCTTGGCAAGAAGTCGCTCACCGAGATCAAGGAAGTCCTTGAGAGCCATGGGCTCACGCTCGGCATGCGTCTCGACAATTGGCCGCCCGCGGGCCTGAAGCGCGACGAAGAGCGCGAACTGGTCTGAAGGCTTAGGGCAGAAAAAAGTCATGCGTCATCATCTTTCCGGGCGGCAGCTGAGCCGCAACAGCTCGCACCGCAACGCCATGTTCAGGAACATGGCGACGTCGCTCCTGCGCCATGAAACGATTCGCACCACGGTACCGAAGGCGAAGGAATTGCGGCGCGTGGTGGAACCGCTCATCACGCTCGCGAAGGACGACACGCAGGCGCACCGCCGGCTCGCATTCGCGCGGCTGCGCGATGTCGAAATCGTCGAGAAGCTGTTCGGCGATTTGGGTCCGCGCTTCAAGACGCGTCCCGGCGGCTATACGCGAATTCTGCGGATGGCGCCGCGCCCGGGCGACAACGCGGACATGGCGCTGATGCAGCTCGTCGAACTCTCCGTGCCGGTCGAGGCGCAGGGTGCCGACTCAGCCGACAAGGGCAAGTCGAAGGACAAGAAGGCGAAGAAGGCCGAGGCGACCGAAGCCGCGCCCGCTCCGGCCAAGCGCACCAAAGAGAAGAAGGCTGAAGAAAAGGCAACCCAAAAGGCAGCCGACGCAGCCGCCAAAGCCGACAAGAAGGCCGCAAAGAAGAAGGCAGCCGACGAGAAGCCGGCCAAAGCCGCTGCTCAAAACGATAACAAGGGCGACAAGAAGGGTGACAAGTCGAGCGCCCAGAAGATGGACAAGAAGAACGACAAGAAGAGCGACAAGAAGCCGAAGAAGAAATAGCGGCGCGCTCCCGCGCCCGCGTTGGCGGAAGACCGGAGATTCTCGGGAGGTGTTGCGTGCGATACGTGCTTGGGTGCGCGGTGGCGGCGCTTCTCGGTGGGCCATTCGCATTCAGCGCCGGGCCCGAACCCGCATCCCACAGTTGCATCCCGCTGGCTCCGCGACCTGCCATGCCGCGGGTTCGTGCCTGCCCTCTCGCACGGCCTCTCGCGCAACGGTCCGCCGCCGCAGCGTATCGATCGGCTCAAGATCATTTCAGACTGGTTTGATGAACACTTAAGGAGTTCACGATGAAGATTTCGATGTACGGCATGTCGGTGGGTCAGTTTCTGCCGACGCTCGCGAACCTGCGCAAGATTCTCGACAAGGCCGCGGCAAACGCCAAGACCCGCAAGTTCGAAACCAACGTGCTCGTGAACGCGCGGCTCGCGCCGGACATGTTCACGCTCGCCCGCCAGCTGCAGCTCACCTGCGATTTCGCGAAGAATTCAAGCGCGCGGCTCGCCGGCCTCGAAGCGCCGCGCTTCGAGGACAACGAGACGACGTTCGACGAGCTGCAGGCACGCATCGACAAGACCGTCGCCTATCTGAAGACCATTCCGGCGGCCGCAATCGACGGCCAGGAAGAGCGCGACATCAAGATTCCGCTGCGCGACCGGACGCTTGAAATGAAAGGTCTAGTGTTCGTACAGAACTGGGTGCTGCCGAACTTCTACTTTCACGCCGTGACCGCGTACAACATCCTGCGGCACAACGGGGTCGATCTCGGCAAGCAGGATTATCTTGGCTCCTGAGAGCGGGTGGTTCATGGACCGCACACACACCGATCGATAGAAAGAAGGGGGATGTCACATGAGTATTGGCTCTGAGTTCAAAGAATTTGCCATGAAGGGCAATGTCGTCGACATGGCCGTCGGTGTCGTGATCGGCGCTGCGTTCGGCAAGATCGTTTCGGCGCTTGTCGAGAACGTGATCATGCCGCCACTCGGCATGGCGATCGGCGGGCTCAATTTCTCCGACTTCGGCTTCATACTTGGCACGGGCCCCGACGGCAAGGCGGTCCTGCTCAAGTACGGCGCATTCATACAGGCGGTGATCGACTTCACCATCATCGCGTTCGTGCTCTTCATCGCGCTGAAGGGCATCAACAAGCTGAAGAAGCCGGCGGCGCCGGCGCCCGCGGCCGCACCACCGGCACCGCCGCGTCAGGAAGTGCTGCTCGAGGAAATCCGTAATCTGCTGGCGAGGCGCTAGCTCAGAAGGCTGAGATGCGCGCGGCTGGACCTGGCTGAGGGGATGCGAGTCAACTCCGCCAGGGCCAGCCGCCAGTTCCGCCACCCGCGTGGCCTTGCTTCCTCACCAGATGCGTACGCGTTCCGCGGGCGGTATGTACATTCTGTTTCCCGGCTGCACGTCGAACGCCGCATACCACGCGTCGATGTTGCGCACGACGCCGTTCACGCGGAATTTGCGCGGTGAATGCGGATCGCTCACCACTTGTTTGCGGATAGCATCATCGCGCAGCTTCCCGCACCAGGCCTGCGCCCAGCCGAGGAACACGCGTTGATCGCCGGTGAGGCCATCGAGCACCGGCGCCGGCTGGCCGCCGAGCGACCTGCGGTAGGCGTCGAGGGCGAGCGTGAGGCCGCCCAGGTCCGCGATGTTTTCGCCCATCGTGAGGCTGCCGTTCACGTGAACGCTCTGCAGCGGCTCGAACGCTGAGTACTGCGCTCCAAGAATCTTCGCGCGCGTTTCGAACATTGCGGCGTCGTTCGGCGACCACCAGTCGCGGAGCTTGCCGTCGGCATCGAACTTGCGACCCTGATCATCGAAGCCATGAGTGAGTTCGTGGCCGATGATCGCACCCGCGGCACCGTAGTTGATGGCCGCATCGGCGCTTGGATCGAAAATCGGCGGTTGCAGAATGCCGGCGGGAAAAACGATGTCGCGCAGGTTCCCGTTGTAGGCGTCGTTGGTCTGCGGAGACATGATCCAGGCCGCGCGATCGACCGGGCCGTTCAAGCGATGGACGTAGAACACCCAGTCGTTCGCGGCCGCGCGCCGCACATTGCCCGCGAGATCATCGTCGCGAATGACAAGGCCGGAATAATCGCGCGCGCGATCCGGATAGCCGACCTTGATCGAATAGCTGTCGAGCTTCTTCAGGGCCTCAGCACGCGTATCGGGGCCCATCCAGTCGAGCTTCTCGATGCGCGCGCGGTAGGCCGCCTGCAGATTTCCGACCAGCTCTTCAATCTTGACCTTGGCCTGCGGCGGAAAATATTTCGCGGTGTAGATCTGGCCGACCGCCCACTGCATGTTACCGAATGCATCCGCGCGGTCACCGGCCAGCGCATCGCCGCCACTGACGGCGCGCACTCCGCGCTTCCAACGTGCCTGCTCCGCCTGTTGACCCGACAGCGTCCTGTTGCGCATTTCGAAATAGGCGCCGGTGAACTCCCTGGAGAGATACAGAGCGGCGTTGTCCGCGATGTTGAACGCCTGCCAGGCCTTGAGCGTATCGATGGGAGTTGCCGCGAAGATTGCCGCGAGTTTCGGAAAGGCGCTCTTCTCGCCGACGATGACGCGCTTGACGCTCGCGAGACTCGCGCTCTTGAAGAACGCGTCCCACGCGAATCCAGGGGCAAAGGCCGCGAGTTCCGCGGGCGACATCGGGTTGTAGGTCGCGTTTGGATCCCGCTCTTGCACCTTGGTCCAGCTGGCCGCGGCGATACGGGTTTCGAGCGCGACAATCTCGGCAGCCCGCTGGTCGGCAGCGGGCCAATTCACCAGGTGCAGGAGCCTGGCTGCATAGGCCTGGTACTTGTCCTTGACCGCCGCAAAATCCGGTTTCAGATAGTAGTCGCGATCCGGCAGCCCGAGGCCGGACTGCCCGACATACACGGCATAGGACTTGGGATCCTTGAGATCGACATCGAGCCCGAGGAAGTAGAGCGATCCCGTAAAATCCGTGTTGTTGCGGCCCATGAGAGCGGCCAGCGCCGCGCGCGAATTCGCCGCGCGCACGGCTGCCAGCTCGGACGCGATCGGCGTGGCACCGAGTTTCTCGACACGCGCCTCGTTCATGAAGGACCGATAGAACGCGCCCACTTTGCCATTCGTCGTGGTGGGCACGCGAGCGGCACTCGCCGCGGTCTCGTCCAGAAGTTCGTGCACGCGCTTCTCGGTGAGGTCGGACATGGCGAGCCTCAAGGTTACGGCCGCCTTGTCCGCGGGAATCTCCGCGTGCGCAAGCCAGGAACCGTTGGCATACGCGAAGAAGTCATCGCCCGGCCGCGTGTCCGGAGCCAGGTGGGTCGTGTCGAGACCCCACGTTCCGTACTGAGGCTGGCCCGCATCCTGCGCGCCGCTCAGTGTCATTGAGAGGCTTGCCCACAGGGCTGCGGCGATTGCGGCAGCCAGATTTCTTCTGCTCATGTCGTGGCCCCGCCCGCTCAGCGATAGCGCATCCGCGTGCCGATCATGCTGGACAGCGTGATTTCCTCGGGTGCGAGTTCCTTGGGGAAGTACACGCCGGAGATGTTCGCCTCGTGAATGCTGGCGCCTTCGAGTTTGCAGGTCGCGAGATTCAGGCCGCGCAGGTCCGCCTGACGGAAATAGCAGCCCGACAGATCGAGTCCGGCAAGATCGAGCTTGCGCAGGTCGAGGCCGCGAAAATTATGGGCGCGCAGGTCGCACTTCTCGCCCGTCGCCTTGCGCCGATTGAACTCATCGAATTTTTCGTTGCGGATGAGCTGATACAGCGCATCGTTCGAGATTTTTGGCGTCTCATTGGCCACGGCAGCCCCTCCCAGGACCCCAAAGTCAGTGCGTGAGCGCGGCGAAGGCGCTGCGCGTCAGATTCTCGCGGCCATCGGCCGTTACCGCAACGTTGTCTTCGACGCGAATCCCGCCGAACTTGCGGAACGCTTCGACGCGCTGCCAGTTGATATGGCGGTCGAGCCCATTGCCGCGCGTCGCGCTCAGCAGTGAATCGATGAAATAGATGCCGGGCTCCACGGTCACGACGAACCCGGGCTCAAGCACGCGCGTGAGTCTCAGCGTCGATTGCCCGGCCGGTTTTTCAATGATCGCGCCGCTCGCGTCGCGCATGAAACCGCCGGCGTCGTGAACCTGAAGCCCGAGGAGATGGCCGACGCCGTGCGGGAAGAACACACCCGACAGACCACTCCCAACAGCATCTTCCGCGGGAACGGTAATGAAGTCCGCCTCGCGCAAGAGCTGGGCGAGCTTGCGGTGCGTCAGCATGTGAATTTCCTTGTAGTCGACGCCCGGGCCGACCGCCTGGCAGAGCTCCTGTTGCGTTCGATCGAGGCGGCTTATGAGTTCGCCGAAGTCGCGGTCACGGTAGGAGTAGGTGCGGGTGATGTCCGCGGCGTAGCCGTTGAACGCGGCGCCAGCGTCGATCAGCAGCGAATGTCGATCGGCGTCGATCGGCGGCGTGCGCTCGAGAAACTGATAGTGCAGCACGGCGGCGTTGCGATTGAACGCGACGATATTGTTGTATGGCAGCTCTTCCTCGCGCAGACCGCAAGCGCGGCAATATTCCATATGCACTTCATATTCCGAAGCGCCGGCGCGATAGGCGCGCTCAGCTGCCGTGTGTGCTGTCGCGCCCAGCGCGCTCGCCCGCCGCATGCATGCCAGTTCGTAGGCCGTCTTCAGCGCGCGTGGGTAGTGCAGGGCATTCAACAACGTCGCCGGGTTGACTTGCAGCAGGCCCCAGCCGCCGAATTCGGTGCGCCACTCGCCGATGAAGGCCGTGCGCTCGAGATGGGGGGGCAGCAGGTCCCGCGCAGAGTCGACGCTGGAGATCGTGTGAACGTCGAAGTGCTCCAGCCAGTAGCCGCTCGGCGCGGCCGGTGGCTTGTACCAGAAGTCGACGGGCTGAAAATAGACGAGACGCGGCCGCGCGCCCGCGCTGAAGATAAGGAAGCACTCGGGTACGTCGACGAGCGGCAACCAGGCTTTGAAATGCGGATTGGCCTTGAATGGATAGTAGTGGTCGTCGAGAAACTGCAGGTGCAGTGCGCCGGAATAGATCACGACATGCTCGAAGTCCGACGTTGCCAGCGCGCTTTCGGTGCGGCGTATCTGTTCCGCAACGTGTGCCGGATAGAGAGTCGCCAGGGAATCTGTCATCTCGCAACCTCCAATCGGCCTCGCCGGGGCCGCCCGGCGCGAAGTGTAGCCGGTAGTCATGTGTGACCGCCGTGGACGCCTGCGGCTCGGCCTGGGCTGAACTCAGTCGGTCCCAAAGTTCGTGGCTAATCCGCAACTGACAGGGCCTGGCGGCGGCTCGGCGGCCCTTGGTCGCGGACTTCGCATAGGTCGATCGGCAGCCGGCCGGTTTTGCTACAGGTGCTTGTTTACAAAGACTTATTGAACGCAAACATTGGGAGCGAGCAGGACCGGGAATGGCATGCTCGCCGGATCGACTGTCACGGAGCGCCGAGCGCTGGGGTGCCTCGCGATGGCAGGGGCCAGGGTTCGCTTGCCGGCGCGGCCACGGTCCCAAAACGACACCGCATAGGGGCCATAGACAGGCTGGTGAAGTGTCACGTGGCGCGCGTGTCCGGGCGCGCCGCTGGCTGTCGCCGCCAGCAGACGGTTTGAACGTGCTGCAAACAGCGGTCAACAAAGGGTTTTCGCGCTCTCGATCCTGTTTGAAATCGTGCGGAAACACTCTAGAATCGCGCCCGGCGATAAGGTGAATTACACCGATAAACTAGTTTGCCTGAGTCGTGTCGTTCTCATAATCCTTCACTTTCTGGGGTATCGATGATGAAGATCAAACTTGCTCTAAGCGCCCTGTTGGCTGCGCTTGTCCTGAGCGCGTGCGGTGGTAGCTCCGAGCCTGCTGCTCCGGCTGCTCCCGCTCCTGAGGCTGCTGCACCGGCTCCGGCTCCTGAGGCGGCACCTGCTGCTCCGGCTCCTGAGGCTGCTGCTCCGGCCGCTGCGGCCGCTCCGGCTGCTGCTCCTGCCGAGCCGCCGAAACAGTAACAGGCTGCTGTTGCTGATGCGCACCGGGCGGGCCGGCAACGGTCCGTCCGGTTGCGTTTTTGGAGAGGCGGCACTTCGAGGTTCTTAAGTGTCTGTAACGATTCGCGATGCCAAAGGCTCGGCGCCTGACCGCCAGTGGATCGAATCCGCCTACAGCGACTACCTTGAAGATCTTTCGCACCTGAATACGGGTGCGTTCCCGGTCTTTGGCGAGTTTGGCGACCGCGAGCCCGATCTCATGGCACGCTGGTTCGCCGACGATAAATCCCATCCGCTCGTCGTATTGCAGTCGGGCACTCCGGTTGGATTCGCGCTGGTCGTGCGGGTAACGCATCAGCCGCCCGGTCAGCCGCGCGTCGACTATCACATGTCGGAATTCTTCATCACCCGCAAGAGCCGCAAGCTCGGCATCGGGCGCGACGCCGCTGTGCTCATGTTCAATCGTTTCGCGGGCGAGTGGGAAGTGACCGAGTACCTGCGCAATCCCGGGGCCGTGCAGTTCTGGCGCCGCGTGATCGCAACCTACACGAACGGCCAGTTCGTGGAACGAGTGCAGAACGGCGAAGTCCGCCAGCGTTTTCGCTCGTTCAACAATCCGCTGCAACGGCCGCGCTAGCCAATACCCCGCGTTCCCGCTCCGCGCCCATACGCTGGGCCCAATATCCTGTCTCGATAGTGATAGGCGCTTCACACTCCTGGCGCCGCAATCCGATGCCGGCAAAAAAACAGACCGATTCCTTAAAGTTCCCCTGCCGAGCGCCGACAAAGGGTCGGTAGCGCCGCATGCCGGCTGCGCACCCGCGTGGCCATGTCGAGCAGTGTCACGGCGAAGCGCAAGTGGAAGCGAGGGTTCAATGTCCGGAGTCCGAAGCAAGCCTGCCGAGCCAGCGCCCGATCCCAACGCCATAGCTTTCCAGTTCGTAAAGGATCTCGCGGCGGAGCTTTCGACAGGCAAGGTCGATCTGCCGTCGTTCCCCGACGTGGCCGTGCGCGTGCGCCGGGTGCTTGCGGATGAAAAGACAACGGTTGAACAGGTGGTGCGGGTCATAGGCTCGGAACCCGCACTGGCCGCGCGGCTCCTGAAGATGGCGAATTCCGCGGCGCTCAACCGCAGCGGCAAGTCGCTTACCGATCTGCGGACGGCGATCAATCGCATGGGTTACAACATGGTGCGCAGCGCCGCGATTACCTTTGCCATGGCGCAGATCCGGCTCGCCAGCAACTTGAAGCGCATCGAGCCGCACCTTGAGACGCTGTGGAAGCACAGCACCCACGTCGCCGCAACCAGCTATACGATTGCGCGCAAATTCACGACGATCAATCCGGATGAGGCGCTGCTCACCGGATTGCTCCACAGCATCGGCAAGCTCTACATCCTGACGCGCGCGGAAAAACACCCGGAGCTGTTCGCGGATCCTGGAACGATCGAACAGATCATGCGTGACTGGCACGCGAGCATCGGCAAGGCGATTCTCGAAAACTGGGAGTTCGCGGAGGAAGTCGCGAACGCGGTCGCCGAGCACGAGGACATCACGCGTGAGCACAGCGGTCCAACCGATCTCACGGATATCGTGACGGTCGGCAACATGATGGCCGCCTTCGCCGACAATCCGGACAACATCGAGCTGAACATGCAGGGCATCCGTGCCTTCGAGAGGATGCAGATCGACGGCGCGAAATGCCTCGATGTCATGCGTGAGTCGCAGGACGAGATCAACGCTCTGCGCCAGGCGCTCGGCTCCTGACGCTTCAGCTCCGCGCTCGCTGTCTGGCGAGCGTCCTGCGCAGAAACTCGCCGGTAAACGAGCTCGCGTGCGCCGCGATTTCTTCCGGCGTTCCCGTCGCGACGATCTCGCCACCGCCATCGCCGCCCTCGGGGCCGAGGTCGATGATCCAGTCCGCGGTCTTGATCACTTCCAGATTGTGTTCGATGACGACGATCGTATTGCCCTGATCGCGCAGGCGCTTGAGCACGGTGAGGAGCTGCGCGATGTCGTGAAAGTGCAGGCCCGTGGTCGGCTCATCCAGAATATAGAGAGTGCGTCCGGTCGCGCGCTTGGAGAGTTCTCTTGCGAGCTTCACGCGTTGCGCTTCGCCGCCCGACAGGGTCGTTGCGTTCTGTCCTAAGCGCACGTACGTGAGGCCCACCTCGATCAGCGTCTGCAGCTTCGTCGAGACGATGGGGACGTTGCGCAGAAATGCGTACGCGTCCTCGATCGTCAGGTCGAGGACCTCGTGGATATTGAGTCCCTTGTAACGGATCTCGAGCGTCTCGCGGTTGTAGCGCTTGCCCTTGCAGACATCGCACGGCACGTAGATGTCGGGCAGGAAGTGCATTTCCACCTTGATGACGCCGTCGCCCTGACAGGCCTCGCAGCGCCCGCCCTTGACGTTGAAGCTGAAGCGCCCGGGGCCGTAGCCGCGCGCGCGCGCTTCCGAACTCTGCGAGAAGAGCTCGCGCAGTGGAGTGAACAATCCGGTGTAGGTCGCGGGATTCGAGCGCGGCGTGCGCCCGATCGGACTCTGAT
>JBGPLJ010000034.1:0-18691 GCA_041486385.1 Steroidobacteraceae bacterium | reverse complement strand
CTCTGTCCCGCGGTCTCCGACTCCCTCGAACACCCTCACCGGCGCACGCACAGCAGTCCTCGCCGCGCACTCGACACGGCCGCGCCGCCGCCACGCGACTTCTGACTTCGCAGCCTCTGTGAGAGCCGGAAATATTTTTCCTTCACGCGCTTCGCAGACAACGCAACGTCTGCCAATGTGCTCAAGCGCACCGAACTATTCACGCGCATCGATCAGCCCGACGTCGCACCAATGCGCAGCGCGCATGCATCGCTGCGCCTCACTGCAAACACACCACGCTCGCGAGTTCCTCCTTCACTCCAGCGCGCGTAAGAAAGCGCCTACAATTTCCCGCACGCATGTCGCCCGACACCGACAGAACACGAAAAAGCCTGAAAAAGCCTTGCTTTTGACTGTCAGATTTGTTCAAGTCTCGCCCCGCTCCGTTTCACCCTCTCGGTTGATACCTATGATTTTCAACCACGAGTGGGTCAAAATAGGCTTCGAGTCGTTTCGCCAAAATTGCTAACAACCCAGGGGAAGATGCTATGAAGACTGGAATAATCCTGAAGGCTGCGGCCGCCGTACTGGCGCTCGGCGTCATGGCAGGTTGCCAGGATGCTGTGAAGCAGCTGCAGCCGCAGATTGATGACCTCAAGGCACAAGTCGGCAAGGTTGCGCAGGACACTGCGGCAGCCAAGGACGCAGCCAATGCGGCCGCCAACGCCGCCGCCGCCGCTCAACAGGCTGCCAATGCAGCGCAGAGCACGGCCAACGAAGCCAAGCAGGCCGCGACGGACAGCCAGTCGTGCTGCACGGCGACCAACGAGAAGATCGATCGCATGTTCAAGAAGTCGATGTCGAAGTAATTCGCAAGACTTTCTTGCTACATGAGAACGCCGCGGTTCGCCGCGGCGTTTTTTTTGCGGTACCCGTCAGTGCGCCGCGGCCGCCGGCGTCACATCGATCTCGGATTCAACTTCCAGCGCCACGACCACCGGGATGCCCTGCGCTTCACGCAGCGTGTCGGTCGCAAGACCCCAGTTGATCGCCACCGGCCGATCGGCGGTCGCCTTCAGCAGCATGCCTTCGAGAATCTTCAGGTCCGGTTCCTGCGGATCGCCCATGCGGTCGAGCGGCCGGTGCGCCTCCATATAGAGTTCGCCTCCAACCCACCCGAGCTTCACCGGATCGTTGACGATTCGCACCTGAGTGTTGATGGGCACCAGCGGAAACAATGTCTCGATGTCCTCAGGATAGAGCCGCATGCATCCATGGGTGACCTGCATGCCGACGCCCGCGGGCTTGTTGGTTCCATGGATGAGATAGGCGCCACCGGGAATGGCGAGACGCATCGCGAACGCTCCCAAAGGGTTATCCGGACCGGGCGGCACGACCTTCGGCAAAGGATCGTCGTTGGCCTGGTGCTCATCGAGCACGGCTTTGGGTGGATACCAGACGGGATTGCGATTCTTCGCGGCGATGCGAGTGACACCGATGGGTGTCGACCAGTCCATGCGCCCGATGCTGACGGGATACGTAATGACTACCTGCGGTGCGCCGCGCTTGACCTTCGGGAAATAGTAGAGCCGATGCTCGGGGAGGTTGATCACGATTCCCTTGTGCTCGGCGTCAGGAATGATCCGCTGCGTTGGCAGCTTCAGCTCGCGCCCGGCCCCCGGCAGCCAGGTATCAACGCCCGGGTTGGCCCGGATGATTTCCTCGTACCCGAGGCCATTGCGGCGTGCCACATCAAGCAGCGTGTCCTCCGCTTGTGTCGTGTCAGTTGCTGGCGTCCCGATGAGGGCGTTAGTGGGGTCGTCAAGAACAAAGTTTGCTGCGTTGGCGATGCCCGTCAAGCCGAATATCGCGATTGCAGCGGCGAGTCTTGTGACCGGCGTCACAAAGTCCCGGGGGCCGGTGGCGTACAGTCCGCGGCCAATAATGTAGGGGAAGTGATTCGGATGAAATTCGAACAAAATCAAGACTCCATCCAGGTCCTTGCAGAAGTGCCATCAGCTCCGGAGACGAATAGCAGCGGCTGGGATCCGTTCCAGGTATGGCTCACGCGTGTGCGCGAACCACAATTGCAGGCCGCGAATGCAATGAATTCACGGAACTGCGAGCTCGCGCCGGAATTGAAGAAAGCCAGCTGACACTTGTTCTATTTCTATCCCCGGCGTCATGGGCTCGACTCTTGGGCCCACACATTGGCGTGTCGGGCCGGCAATCAGTAGCGCACCAGCGCGGAACCCCAGGTAAATCCACCGCCGAAGGCTACCAGCAGCATCAGGTCACCCCGCTTGATCCGGCCATCACGCACGGCCGTATCAAGCGCGAGCGGTATTGAAGCGGCGGAGGTATTGCCGTGATCCTGGACGGTCACGACGACCTTTTCCATGGGCATATCGAGCCGCCGTGCTGTCGCCTGAATGATGCGCATGTTGGCCTGATGCGGCACCAGCCAATTGAGGGCATGCGGGTCAAGACTGTTGCGCTCGAGTGTCTCCGCGACGACGTTGCCAAGCGTCGTTACCGCCACCTTGAATACTTCGTTGCCCTTCATCAGGATCTTCACCTTGCCGTCCGCGGCCAATTTACTCGGGTTCGACACGCCGGCATTTGCCGTCAGCAGATCCTTGTAGGTACCGTCTGCGTGCAGATGCGTCGATAAGATGCCGGGCTCCGACGCTGGTTGCAGAATTACGGCTCCCGCTCCGTCGCCAAACAACACGCATGTATTGCGGTCCTGCCAGTCGGTGATACGGCTGAGACTGTCTGCACCGATCACGAGCGCGCAGCGCGCATCCCCGAGGCGAATGAATTTGTCGGCAATGCCAAGCGCATACAGAAATCCACTGCACGCGGTCTCGAGGCTGAAAGCCGGACAGCCGCGCACGCCTAGTCGCTCCTGTACCAGCGTGGCGACATTTGGAAACACCAGATCGGGGGTCGTCGTGCCGATAATGATCAGATCGATGTCTTTGGCATCCACACCCGCCGCGGCGATCGCGGGCAGCGCGGCACGGTACGCGAGATCGGATGTAGGTTGATCCTCTGCGACGATGTGACGGCGCTCGATTCCGGTACGCGAACGAATCCATTCGTCTGTCGTATCGACCGTCTTTTCAAGCTCGGCGTTGGTGAGTATGCGCTCCGGAAGGTAGCGCCCCGTGCCCGCTATGCGTGAGTAGATCAAAGGCTGTGCTCGCTCAACTGTGCTCATTCAATTTTGGGCCCTCAACACTTCGACAATTCGTCTCGGCACGTCCTGCTCCGCTTCGCGGACCGCGGTTCTGATCGCCTGCGTAAAGGCTATCTGGTCCGCGCCACCGTGACTTTTTATCACAATGCCGGCGAGTCCGACCATGCTGGCGCCGTTATAGCGGCGCGGGTCGAAGCGCTCGCGCACGGCCATCAGCGCCGGCCGGGCGCACAAACCCATGAGCTTGCGCCCGACGTTGCGCGAGAATTCCTGCTTCATCGCGAGACTGATGAGGCCGGCGATCCCTTCCATCGATTTCAGCGCGACGTTGCCCGTGAAACCGTCGGTGACCACGACGTCCACCTTGCCGCTGAAGATATCGGTGCCTTCGATGAATCCGATGTAGTTGAGGCCGCTCGCCTGCAGCAGTCGATGGGCCGCTTGCACGATCTCGTGTCCCTTGATGTCTTCGGCCCCGATGTTCAGGAGGCCCACCCGCGGACGGGGAAGGTGCGTGAGCTCGCCAGCGACAATGCTTCCCATGACTCCGAACTGCAGCAGCTGCACAGCGGTCGCCCCGGCATTCGCGCCAAGGTCCAGCATGTGGGTGTGCCCACCCTCGGCAGGAATCACCGACATGATCGCGGCGCGTTCGATTCCCGGCAGCGTCTTCAGCACGAAATGCGCCGTGGCCATCAGTGCGCCGGTGTTGCCGGCGCTCACGCAGGCCTGCGCACGGCCACTCTTGACCTGATCGATGGCGACCCGCATCGATGAGTCCTTCTTGTGGCGGACCGCATCGCGCGGATGCTCGTGCATGGCCACGACCTGCGAAGCGGGCACCACATGCAGGCGCCCGTTGAATCGATTCGCGGAGTCGCCGAGCGTCCGGCGGAGTGCTTCCGGTTCGCCGACCAGCATGACTTCGAGCTGCGGCAGACACTCAAGAGCGTCGAGCGCTGCGGGGACGCAAACGCCCACGCCATGGTCGCCGCCCATGGCGTCTACAGCGATGGTGAACGATTTGGCCACGGCGTAGCCGCTCGTGGACGGTCCCTGAGGGACCGCGGAATGGATCAACCTTCCTGGGGCTCTTCGACCTTGCGGTCGATCACCTTACGCCCACGGTAGAAGCCGTCCGGCGTAATGCGATGGCGCAGGTGCGTCTCGCCGGATTGCGGATCGACCGACAAGGCCGGCGTGCGCAAGCCGTCGTGCGAACGATGCATGCCGCGCCTGGACGGTGTCTTTCTGCTTTTCTGAACTGCCATGAAACTTGCTCTCCAGTTACTTTCTGCCGAGAAGCTCTCTGAGCTCGGCGAACGGTCGCTGAGCATCCGTCCTCACCGGCTGCGCCGAGCGCGCACCGGCACGCCCGAACTCGGCACAATCGCCCTGCCTTGCATGTGCCGCCACGAGCGGCAATGCCAGCAGCAACTCCTCCTCCACCACCGCGCCGAGGGCCACCTGACCACCCGGCGCCTCGAACACGTCGCGACCGTCGATCTCTTCCGCGCCCGCCTCAATCGCAGCAACGAAAACCAGCGTTGCCATGCTGTCCACCGGCCAGAGCATCGGTTGCAGGCAACGCTGGCAAATGAGCGGCAACTCCGCTTTCACCCGCACCTCAGCGACCGCGCGTCCACCCTCACGTGCAAAGTCGAATCGTGCACGCACTGCGCGCAGTTCATTACCGGCCGGCTCCGTGCCGACCATGGCGGGCAGCAGCTCTTGCACGCGTCGAAAATCTGACAGCGGATACTCTCTGTCGATCGTGCCGCCCTGTGAGGCCAGCTGCTGAACGTCGACTTGTTCCGCCCGGGGTCCAGACATGGGCGCGGTATGATAGTGACGACCCCCGGGGGTGTCAAAAACACTCGCCGGGACCGCCAGCTACGCAAACCCTTGTTTTTCCTTTGCTAACAATGCCCCTGCCCACGCCTGCACCCGAGCTCGTATTGGCGTCCGGATCGCGCTACCGCCGCGAACTGCTGGAGCGACTGCGACTGCCGTTCCGAATGATCAGCCCGTCTGTCGATGAGTCCGCGCGACCCGGCGAAGGACCACGCTCGCTCGCGCAGAGACTGGCCGCGGAGAAGGCCGCCGCCGCCGCCGCGCACGCCGCCGACGCCTGGGTCATCGGGTCGGACCAGCTGGCCGCAAGCGCCGAACGTGTCCTAGGCAAGCCGGGTGGGCGCGAGGCGTGCATCGAGCAGCTCCGTTTCGCGAGCGGCCGCACGATTGAATTCATGACGGCGTGCTGCGTCACACGCCAGTCGACGCGTGAGACGTTTCAGCATATCGACACCACGCGCGTGCGCTTTCGCGCGCTCAAGGCGGAGGAAATCGAGCGCTACGTCGACGCCGAGCAACCTTACGACTGCGCGGGCGGATTCAAGTGCGAAGGTCTGGGGATCGCGCTGTTTGAATCGATCGAGTCGCGCGATCCGACCGCTCTGATCGGATTGCCGCTGATCTGGCTGGCTGGCGCATTGCGCGGCTGCGGTTTTCACATTCCCTGACGATCACTTGCGCCGACGTGGGCCCGTCTGCAAGGCATTGAGCACAGCCTTCAGATCGTCGCTCAAGGGCGCACTGAAGTGCGCCGGTGTGCCCGATCCAGGCCACTCAAAGGCAATCGAGTGCGCATGGAGAAAGAGACGGCCGAGTCCGAAGCCGCGCATTTCCTCGTTGAAGGCGGCGTCGCCATATTTCTCGTCGCCCGCGACCGGGTGGCCGGCGTGCTGCGCATGAACGCGGATCTGATGAGTGCGTCCCGTGTGAATATCGATTTCCATCAGGGTGGCGCGTGCGCCGAAGAACTGCGCCGGCTTGAACACGCTGACGGACGCCTTGCCGTGCGCCTCGGCGCGCACATGACGCTCGCCGCTCTTGCGGTGATGGGTCGCAAGCGGCACGTCGATTGTCTTCTCGCCAAGCTGCCACGAGCCGCGCACCAGCGCGAGATACTTCTTCTCCATGGCGCCATCGCGGATCAACGCATGCAGTTCGCGCAGCGCCTTACGCGTGCGGGCAATAAGGAGGCAGCCGCTCGTATCCCGATCGAGCCGGTGCACCAATTCGAGCGACTCGCGCGGCCGCTCCAAACGCAGAGCTTCGATCACTCCGAGACTCACGCCGCTGCCGCCGTGCACAGCGATGCCCGCGGGCTTGTCGATCACAATGAGATTCTTGTCTTCAGAAATGACTGCGTGCCGCAAGCGCTCCCGCTGCGAACTCGGCAGCGCGGGCAGGATCGGCGCGCCATCCATGCGCACGGGAGGCAAGCGCACTCGATCACCCGCTTGCAGTCGCTGATCGGGCTTCGCGCGTTTGCCGCCGATGCGCACTTCACCGCGGCGCAAGAGGCGGTAAACACGGCTGCGCGGAACATTCTTCAGCACACGCAGCAGAAAATTGTCGACACGCTGGCCGGCTTCGTCGGCGGAAATGTCCACGTAGCGCACACCCTGCGGCGTGCGCTGTTCTGCCACTGCCTGCACGTTCATCGTCCGCGACCTATGTAATTCATTGATTTGGCAGGAATGTGTGGTGTATATTCGCAGACGGTTTTTACAGACCCGGCCTCCCTGACCCGAATTCGTTCGAATGGTGAGACCGGTGATTCGCGGCGCCGACAGCGCAAACGCTGGAATTGCCGCATGTTAGTTGGTTCTGGAACTCCAGACCATCGCTCGGCCGTTGAGCGGAGCGCAGAGGCCCTTGAGAGCCCGCGCCCGCAGACGAGCAAGTCTCCGGGCTTGCGGCACAGGAACAACACAGGATGACCCAGCGGGCAGCCATCAAAGCTTCCCGACTTTCGGTTCGATGACCCCCATCTCCCCGAAAAACTTCCCTGTCGACCCAGCACCGCACGCTCGCTGCTCAGCGGTCCCTCACCTGTTTGAAGTAGGGACAAATGAAACGAATGTTGATCAACGCGACTCAGGAAGAGGAGTTGCGCGTAGCACTGGTTGACGGACAAAAACTTTACGATCTCGCCATCGAGATCGCATCCAAGGAACAGAAGAAAGCCAATATCTACAAAGGCCGTATCACGCGCGTCGAGCCGAGTCTCGAAGCGTGCTTTGTGGATTACGGCGTTCCGCGTCACGGCTTTCTGCCGCTGAAGGAGGTTTCCAAGGAGTTCTTCCGCGCTCAGCCGCAGGGCGGGCGCATGAACATCAAGGAACTCCTGCAGGAAGGACAGGAAGTCCTGGTCCAGGTCGAGAAGGAAGAGCGTGGCAACAAGGGCGCTGCCCTCACTACCTTCATCTCCCTCGCCGGCCGCTTTCTTGTCTTGATGCCGAACAACCCGCGCGCGGGCGGGGTTTCGCGGCGTATCGAAGGCGAGGACCGCGAGCAGATGCGCGAAGCGATGGAATCGCTCGTGATACCCGAGGGCATGGGGGCGATCATCCGCACGGCCGGCGTCGGCCGCACACCAGAAGAGCTGCAGTGGGACTTGAACAACCTGCGTGGCGTTTGGGACTCGATTGACCTCGCCGCCAAGGGTCGCCCCGCACCGTTTCTCGTCTATCAGGAAAGTGACGCGGTTACGCGCAGCCTGCGCGATTACTTTTCAGACGACGTCGGCGAAATTCTCGTCGATGACGCGGAAGTCTTTGCCAAGGCACAGGAGTACGTACAGCGCTTCATGCCGGCCGACTCGCTGCGCAAACTCAAGAAATACGACGACGACGTACCGCTCTTCACGCGCTATCAGATCGAGAGCCAGATCGAATCCGCCTACTCTCACAAGGTCGATCTGCCTTCCGGCGGCGGCATTGTCATCGATCACACCGAGGCTCTCGTTTCGGTCGACATCAATTCGGCGCGCGCCACACGTGGCGCCGACATCGAGACAACCGCTACCAACACCAACCTGGAGGCTGCGGACGAAGTCGCGCGGCAGCTGCGCTTGCGTGATATCGGCGGCCTCATCGTAATCGACTTCATCGACATGGAGTCGCAGCGCAATCAGCGCGCGGTGGAAGACCGGCTGCGCGATGCCGTGCGGCAGGACCGCGCGCGCATTCAGATCGGCAAGATTTCGCGCTTCGGTTTGCTCGAGATGTCGCGTCAACGGCTGCGTCCGAGCCTCGGCGAGTCAACACACATCGTGTGTCCGCGCTGCGTGGGCCAGGGCAACATTCGTGGCGTCGAATCAATGGCACTCGCGATTCTGCGGCTCATTGGCGAAGAGGTTCGCAAGGAGCGTACGGCGCGCGTCATCGTGCAGATGCCGGTCGAAGTGGCGACCTTTCTCGTTAACGAAAAACGCGAGGCGCTCGCCAACATCGAGAAGAAGGGCAGCGCCGATATCGTGCTCGTGCCGAACGCGAACATGCAGACGCCGAATTACACGATCCGCCGCGTGCGCGACGACGAAACACTGCTCACCGAGAATGCGGGCGTCAGCTACCAGATGGCGACGCCGCCGGCGGAACCCGCAGCCGCCTTGGAAGCTGCCAACGGGCGCGACAAGAAACCTGCGGGTCAACCAGCGGTTGTTCCCATGCTGGCGGCATCGACAACGCCCATGCCGATCGTCGAGACGGTTGCAAAGCCGGTCGCAGCCCCTGCCAAGGTCGAGCAGCCCGGCATCTTCGTGCGCCTGTGGCGTGGTCTCTTTGGCGCTGGTACTGCGCCGGTCGCGGAGCCAGCGCGCGATCAGCGGCCGCCGCGCAGAGATCGCGACGACCACCGCAATCGGGACGGTACTCGGGACAGTCACCGGCACGACCGCAATGACTCGCGCGGTCGTCCAGATCGCCAGCTGGGCGACCGTCACCGGCATCCAAGTCACTCCCGGCGCCCCGACCGCAGCGACCGCCCGCCGCGTGACCCGAATTTCGACGCGCAGCGAGATCGGCAACGTGAGCGCGAACGGCCGGCGCCCGTGATCCCAGTCGTGGAAGCTCAGCCTCCCGTCAACCGCGAGCCCAGTCCCGAGCACGGGCCGTCCGCCGATGGGCGGACCTTTGACCGGGATCGCGGCGGTCAGCGACCTCGCCGCCGACGTGGCGGCCGCGGCGGCCGCGGGGGCCGTCGAGATGGACGCGGGCCCATGCCACCGACCGGTGACGGCGAACCGCGGTCGACGGAGGGACAGCAGAACATCTTTACCCAGACCCAGGGGGATACCCAGGGAAGTGTCCAGGGCAACACTCAGGGCAGCGTATTCGCCGCCAGCTCGGAAGGCGCTCAGCAGGGCCACAGCGTGCGCGACGACGCCCCTCACGTTTTCGCGCCTCCCCCGCCGCCGCCGGCACCAGCGCCGGTCGTACCAGAGCCGTCCTCAAGTGATCAGAAGCCGCGCGTAGTTTGGTCCTCAAGCCCGACGGATGCGTCTCCGCGGCGCGACGACTACTGAGCCGGACTGAGCTGCTTCCGACCAGGGCAGTCGGATAGCAGCTGCGCCGCACGCCATGGATTCACGGTGTGCGGCGCAACGGCACATGGCGGCGCCGCAGATCGTCGAGCAGGCCGCGGCTCGCCTGCTCGACGAGATCGAGCACCTGTTCAAAGCCCGCCTCGCCACCGTAGTACGGATCCGGAACCTCGCGATCCGTGACCACCGCATACTCGAGCAGCAAACGCAGCCGATCGTGAAACTGCTCGGGGCAACGGCGCTTCAGCTCGGCAAGATTGTCACGGTCCATCGCCAGGATCAGGTCAAATTCCTCGAAGTCGCTCGCATGCACCTGACGGGCCCGCAGCGCGCTCATATCAATGCCCCGTCGGCGCGCGGCGGCTTGCGCACGCGCATCCGGCGGCTCGCCGATGTGATAGGCGTGCGTGCCGGCCGAATCGATTTCGATCGCAAGCCCGTCCACGTCCTGCGCGACTACGTTTCGAAAGACCGCTTCAGCGGTCGGCGAGCGGCAGATGTTGCCGAGGCATACGAATAACACCCTCATGGCGGCCACATTGAGTCAAGTCACGGGAAGAATTGCACAGTTAGTGCCCTATGGTGATAATAAGCATAGCTTTCTATTTTGATCACTCATGGAAGCCACGATGCAGGAGTCCCGTACCCTCGGCTTTTTGATTCACGACATCGCCCGCATCCAGCGGGCTGAATTCGCCAAGCGTGCGGTTGATCTGCAGCTCACACAGACCCAGTGGCGCGCCGTCGCGTATCTCGCGCGCATGGAGGGTTGTCGGCAGAACGAATTGGCCGAAGTGATCGAAGTTCGTCCGATCACCGTCTGTCGCTTGCTCGACCGGCTCGCTGCGCTTGATCTGATCGAGCGTCGCGCCGACCCTGATGACCGACGCGCATCGAGACTCTTTCTGACGGCCCGGGCCCGGGCCAAGGTCGAGCGCCTGCGGGCAATCGCGGAGGCTATTGCCAAACGCGCATTCAGCGGCGTTAGCGCCGCAGATCGGGACAAGCTGCTCGATCTGCTCGTCCTCGTACGACACAACCTGGGCGGGCAACGCGGCACGGAGCCATCACCGGTGCACGAGGGACGCAGCAATGGCCGCGTCTGAGCGGGAGGTACGCGCGCCAGCGCGCCGGCGCCTGCGCATCGGGTTGTTGATCGTCATTCCGCTCCTGGTCGTCGCGGTCGCGGTCGGCATCTATTGGGCGCGCGCGCGCTACGTCACGACGGATAACGCGTACGTGCATGCGGACAAAGTCCTGGTGAGTACCGATCTCGGCGGGCGCGTGCTGCGTGTTCTCGTGCACGAGAACGAACCGGTGACGGTGGGCGAACTTATCCTCGTGATCGACGACGCCGAAGCGAAGCTCGCGGTTGCGCAGGCGCGCGCGCATCGCGAGACGGTGCGCACCGAAATTGCGTCGCTCAAAGCGCAGTACTCGCAGAAGCGCGCAGAACTCGAACTGGCCGAACGCAATGGGCACTTCGCCGACAAGGAATTGGCGCGCCAGCGGGAGCTTGCGGCGCGCCATCTCATCGCGTCGTCACAGCTCGACGATGTCCAGCAGGCGGCCGAGGATGCGACAGGTCGAATCGCCGTCGCGCGGCGCGACCTCGAAACGATTGGCGCGCGACTCGGAGGCAACCCCCAAGGTTCAGTGGATCAGCATCCGGACGTGCACGCGGCGGATGTGGCCATCGAACAGGCGCAGCTCACATTGCAGCACACCGAATTGCGCGCGCCTCGCGATGGCATCGTGAGTCACCTGCCGCAAGTCGGCGATCACCTTGACGCGGGCCGCACCGCCCTCGCGATCGTTTCACCGCAAGGCATGTGGGTCGAAGCGAACTTCAAGGAAACCGATCTTGGCAAGGTTCATGTCGGCCAGTCGGTCGACGTCGAGATCGACACGTATGGCGGGCAGAAATGGACCGGCCATGTGTCGAGCATTGCGCAGGCCACCGGCGCCGAGTTCGCGTTGCTGCCGCCACAAAACGCCAGCGGCAACTGGATCAAGGTCGTGCAGCGCATCCCCGTTCGCATTGCGCTCGACTCTGGCCCGGTCAATATGCCGCTGCGTGCGGGCATGAGCGCGTACGTACGCATTGATACGCGAATTGAACTCAACGAGACCCCGAGCCGCGCGGCCCTCTCCTCGCCCTGACGCCTGAAGTCAAGAGCGCATTCCGATGTCTGCAACGCCGTCCGCGACAGCACCAGCGAACCGCGGCCTGATCGCGGTGTCGACGATGCTCGCGACGCTGCTCTACACGGTCGACATGACGATTGCGAACGTCGCCCTGCCGCAGATCCAGGGTGGCCTGCAGGCAACCCGGGATCAGGTGTTCTGGGTACTGACGTCCTACATCATCGCGAGCGCGATCGTGACGCCGCTCACCGGATTTCTCGCGGCGCGTTTCGGCGGCCGCATGGTGCTGCTCGTCAGTGTCATTGGTTTTACTCTGTTCTCAATGCTGTGCGGCCTCGCGGCTTCGCTGCCGGAGCTCGTGCTGTTCCGAACATTGCAGGGTGTGACCGGCGCGGCTCTTGTCCCGATCTCTCAATCGGTGCTGCTCAACGCCTACGAGCGCAAGGATCACGGCCACGCGATCGCGATCTGGTCCATGGGTGTCCTGGTGGGGCCGGTTCTCGGACCGACGCTCGGCGGTTATCTGACGGAGACTCTGAGCTGGCGCTGGGTATTCTACGTCAACGTGCCGGTCGGCATCCTCGCCGCCATCGGCATTGCGAGCGCCATTCCACGCGAATCGGGCAAGCGACCCGCGACCTTCGATCTGACCGGCTATGTTCTACTGGCTCTCGGTCTGGGACTGCTGCAACTCTTTGTCGATCGCGGCAGCAGCAAGGGCTGGTTCGAGTCGCGCGAGATCCTGATTGAAACCTGCCTCGCGGTCATCTTCCTTTACATGTTCATCGCCCATTCCTTCACCACGCGCCATCCATTCCTGGAGCCGGCGCTCTTTCGCGATCGGAATTTCGTTGCGGTGTCCGGCATCATGTTGATGGTGGGGCTGCTCTTCATCTCCACCACCGCGCTGCTGCCAAGCTATCTGCAGCAGGTCCAGGGTTATCCGGTGATTACGTCCGGTGAACTCATGGTCTGGCGCGGCATCGGCATGATGATCGCGATGATCATCGGCGGGCGCGTCGTGCGCTGGATCGATCCCCGCATCCTGATCGCGTCGGCCGGCGCGATACTCGGCCTGTCGCTCTGGCCGCTCGCGCATATCTCGCTCGATACGACGGCCATGACCATAGGCGTCACGTCCTTCTTTCAGGGTGCGGGCATGGGACTCACGTTCCTGTCGGTGAATGTCGCGGCATTCACGACGCTCGCACCTGAGCTACGCACCGAAGGGACGGTATTCCTCACCCTCGCCCGCAACCTCGGCTCCGCCATCGGCGTTTCCGTCGTCGCGGCGCAACTCACGCAGTTCGCCGCGGCCAATCAGTCACGGCTCGTCGAATTCCTGTCGTCACTCGACGGTGAGCGCTGGCGCACGCTTGAGCACATCGTTCCGGGGCGCGAGGCGGAAGTTGCGATGACTGAGATCAGCCGCCAATCGGCGGTGCTCGCCTTCGGCAATGTTTTCTACCTCATGATGTTCACGGGCCTGCTGACAGTGCCGCTGATACTGCTCATCAGAATGCCGAAGGCGGCTGCGCAGCCGCCCGGCCCTGCCGAGGCCGAACAACTGGTCTGAGCACCTATCTCGGCGCAGCAGCGTGGGCGAGCAGTATTCGGCGGACCCGCTCGAGGTCTGCGGGCGTGTCGACGCCGGCAGGCGGCACTGCACTGGCAATCCCGACGACAATTTCAAGATCGTTTTCCAGCACCCGCAGCTGCTCGAGCCGTTCGCGCTGCTCAAGCGCTGTGGGCAGGAGGCCGGCAATGCGCAATAGAGCCCGCACGCGATAGGCGTAGATGCCAATGTGGCGCAGCGCGCCAGCATACGAAGACTGGCTGCCCCACCCCGCCGGCGCGGAATCGCGATTCCACGGGATCGGCGCGCGACTGAAATAAAGCGCACGGCCCGTCACCGCCGTCGCCACCTTGACTACATTCGGATCGAGGTACTCCTCAAGCGTTTGAATTGGGGTAGCCAGTGTGGCGACCGCGGCCCGCGGTGAGGCCTCGAGCAACGCCGCTACTTGTTGAATGATCGCCGGTGGTATCAGCGGCTCATCGCCCTGCACGTTCACGACGATATCGTCGGGCGGCCAGGCCTTGCTGCGCGCCACTTCCGCAATCCGGTCCGTGCCGGAAGCATGCTCGGTGCCGGTCATTGCCACCGCCAGACCGAGAGCTAGGGCGGCCGAGCGAATTTGTTCGTTGTCCGTCGCGATGACTACGTTCCTGGCGCCCGCTGCCAGCGCTCGCTCGTAGACGTGCGCGATCATCGGCCGGCCATCGATGTCGAGAAGCGGCTTACCCGGCAAGCGCGTCGCCGCATACCGCGCCGGGATCAGCACGTGAAAGGTCATGCGCGCTCGAGCAACGGATCACCGGCCTCTAGTTGGCGCGCGTCCTCTTCCAGCATGATCGGTATGTCATCGCGGACCGGGAACGCCAGCCGGTCAGCCCGGCAGATGAGTTCCGGTCCGGGCTTGTGAAGGTAGAGCGGCCCTTTGCAGAGCGGACATGCAAGGATGTCGAGCAGACGTGCGTCCATAGTTCTCAGCTACCCGCGTTGTCGTTACCGGACTGCTTCGTGATCCTGCGCAGGATGGCGGCCATGAAATATTCCGCCGTACGCGCGTCGAACTCCACGCTCACCGGCACAGTCCACCAGCCGGGGCGCGCGAAGCTCCGGCATTTTACGGCATCCTTCTCGGTCATGAGCAGCGGATGCGCGTCGCCAAAATCGAGCTCGTCGGGCTGGAATGCGTGATGGTCGGGAAAGGGATGCTCGATCAGGTTAAGACCCCGGCGGCGCAGGGCCGCAAAGAAACGCCGGGGATTGCCGATACCGGCGACCGCGTGCACGGATTCGCCGCTGAAGGCCTCAAGCGTGCGCTCCGCCCCATCGGTAAGCGAGCGCGCGCGCCCCTCGACGAGATGCATGGCGAGCCCGCCGGCCATGTAAGCGCCCCCGTTCACGGCGATCAAATCGACGTTACTCAGCCGGCTCCGCGATTCGCGCAGCGGTCCAGCCGGCAACTGCCGCCCGTTGCCGAGCCGCCGCTCACCGTCGATCACCGCCACCTCGCAGTTACGCCGCAGGCAATAGTGCTGCAAGCCATCGTCGGCAATGATCACGTCAACGCCGCTGTCACAAAGAAAGCGGGCACCCGCAACACGATCGCGCGCGATTGCCACTGAACAATGCGTGCGAGCCGCGACCAGGAGGGGCTCATCGCCGACCTCACGAGCGTCCATCGACGGTGAGACCAGCATCGGTCCGACCGCCGTGCCGCCAAATCCGCGGGAAACGACGCCCGGTCGAAATCCGCGGCGCCGCAGTTCCTCGACCAGCCAGATCACGAGCGGTGTCTTGCCCGTACCGCCGACCGTGATATTGCCGACGACAATGACCGGGACGTCGACGCCGTAGCTCGGCAGCATCCCGCTGCCATAAAGCCCGCGACGCAAGGCCGTGAGCGCGCCGAATATCCAGCCGAAGGGAATCAGCCATGCACCGGAGGGCGCGCCGTCGTACCAGACGCGTTCGAGCCAACGATGAGTTCCAACGCCGGTCACGGTGCTGCCGCAGGAGCGTTCAGACGTTGAACTGCAGGCGGTGCAGCGCTGCGTAGTGACCGTTCCGGGCGATCAACTCAGCGTGCGTCCCCGCCTCCACGAGTGCGCCACCGTCGAGGACGAGAATGCGATCGGCGTTCTCGATCGTCGTTAGGCGGTGAGCGATGACAAATGTAGTGCGCCCCTGCATCAACTCGTCGAGCGATTGCTGGATCTTGCGCTCGAGTTCCGTATCGAGCGCGGATGTCGCCTCGTCGAGAATGAGGATCGGCGAATCCTTGAGAATGGCACGCGCAATCGAAATCCGCTGCCGTTGTCCGCCCGACACGAGCGTGCCGCGATCACCGACGATAAAGTCGAGCCCGCCGGGTTCATCCCCCGTGAACTCCGTGACGTGAGCAGCAGCAGCCGCAGCGTCGATTGCCGCTTGCGGCGCCTCCGGCACGCTGAAAGCAATATTGTTCCGAACCGTATCGTTGAAGAGGAGCACATCCTGACTGACCATGCTCAACTGGCGTCGCAAATCCGCGAGCCGGTACTCGCGGACGTCCACTCCGTCGAGCAGAATCGCCCCGGCGCTCACGTCGTAATAGCGCGCGAGCAGACCGACGAGCGTCGATTTACCGCTGCCGGACTTGCCGACAATCGCGATGGTTTCGCCGGGTGCGACGCGAAAGCTCACGTTCTTGAGCACTTCGCCCTTGTCGGTGTTGTAGTTGAACGAGACGTCGCGAAATTCGATCTCGGCGCGGCAGCGCTCGAGCGGCCGCCCGACGTCCAGCACTTCGGTCTGACGGTCGAGTACCTCGAAGACACTCGCTCCCGCCGAAATGCCCTGCTGCAGGGGAGCGGCCACGTTGACCACGCGACGCAGCGGCGCCGTCGTGAGAAGCAGCGCGGTGAGAAACGCGAAGAAATCCTCCATCGGGAGCTGATGTGCAAGCGCCATGCGGATCATCACGTAGAGCACGAAGCCAAGACCGAACGCAGCAACCAGCTGCACGACGGGATTGGACAGTGAGCGCGTCAGAATCAGCTTCATGTTGTTGCGGCGATTCTGCTCATTCACCTGGTCGAAGACGCGCGCCTCGTGGTCCTGCGCATTGAAGAGTTTGATCAGGCGATGGCCTTCGATGCCCTCTTTCGCGATGCGCGTGACATCGCCCATCGAATTCTGGATGCGCGTGCTGTAACGGCGGAAGAGCTGATTGACGCGGCGTATGAGCCAGGCGATCAGCGGCGCGAGGATGATGCTGATGCTCGCGAGATGCCAGTTGAGATAAAAGAGATAACCGATGAGTCCAAGCACCGACAGCGTGTCACGGATGATCACCGTGATCGAATTCGCGCTCGCTTCGGCGAGGAGCTCAATGTTGTACGTGAGCTTCGAGAGGAGATTCGCCGATGACTCACGGTCATAGAACTCGGTCGGCAGCTTCAGGTAGTGACCGAAGACCTGCCCACGCAGCGTCTTGATGATGTGGCGACCGACCGATGCCGCGCAATAAGTGGAAAGATAATCGCCGACGCCGCGCAGGAAGAACAGCACGACCACGCCGATCGGCACCCAGCGGAGCACGCGCGGATCGGGACTGGCAAAGGCATCCTTCAGGAAATTCTTGACGAACCAGACGAATGAGGCATCGGTCGCGGCGAAGAGCGCGTTGCCTGCGACGCCGAGGAGAAAGATCGGCCAATACGGCCGCGCGTAACCGATGAGCCGGCGGTAGATCCGCTTCGCGTCCTGGTTGAGCGGTATCTTCGCCATGCTTCTAGTGTGCGGCCGTGCCGCGAATGGTGGCGATATTGATCTCGTTGAATCCGAGCCGCCCGAGGACATCCATCGCGGTCACGACCGACTGATGCGTGGTTGCCGCGTCCGCGCGTATCGTCACAGCTCCGGTGCGGCGCTCGCCGACGACACGGACAATGGCGCTGCGGAGCGTGTCCGGATTGTTGTTGATGAGCGTGTGGTCATTGACCAGATACTCGCCCGAGTGCGTCACGGTGATCACAAGCGGATCCTTGCCGGCATTGGCCACAGGGATCTTCGACGCTTCCGGCAGCTGCACGTGAATGCGACCCTCTTCGATGAACGTACTCGAGACCATGAAGAAAACCACGAGCAGGAGCACGACATCGATGAGCGAGATCAAATTGAGCTCGGGCTCCTCATGTTTGCGGGGTTTCAAATCCATGGCGCCGTCCCGGGCAGCCCGTTAGTCGCCCGACCGTTGCGATTCGAGAAGATCGACCAGCCGCATCGCCTCCTTCTCCATCTGCACGACGATGATTTCGATTCGCCCACGCAGGTACCGATACCCGACCAACGCGGGAATCGCGACGCACAGTCCGGCGGCCGTCGTAATAAGCGCTTGGGCAATGCCGCCGGAGAGAATCCGCGGATCGCCGCTGCCTTGCGACGAGATGTCGTTGAAAGCCCGGATGATGCCGATCACCGTGCCAAGCAGACCCAGCAGGGGAGCGATGCTGGCGATGGTGCCGAGCGTGCTCATGAAGCGCTCGAGCTCATGTACCACATGCCGGCCGGTGTCAGTCACGCGCTCGACGAGGATGTCTCGGGGGCGGTTGCGATTGGCGAGCCCCGCGGCGATCACCTTGCCCAGCGGCGAATTCTGCTCGAGGGCGGCGATCATCTTGTCGTTGAGCGCACGCGTTTCGATCCACTGCATCACCTTGTTGGTGAGCTCTTTGGGGATGACGCGTGATTCCTGCAGAGTCCAGAGTCGTTCAACAACGATGGCGGCCGCGGCAATCGAGCACAGGATGATCGGCCACATGACGTAGCCGCCGGCTTTGACGAGTTCCCACATGTGGCGTTGAGCGACTCCCGACCCTTGGAAGCCGCGCATGATACTGCACCGGAGTGGGTCGGAAAAGCTCGACGAAACGAGAACTTAGCCGGCGGTTGCCGCTGGTCCGCGCGTGCTGACTGGGGCGTTGTTCCAGGCTGCCGGCCGCCCTCACCTCCACAGTTCTCGCAGAGCGGCCTTCAGGATGCTGACGGGTTTGCCTACGTAGCGTGCGTAGTGCAGCAGCGCCGGCACCGTCATCAGTCTTTCGCTGCGCGTGAGTGGTGCGGCGGCGAGCGCAGCGAAGGCGAGCTGCAGCCACCGGCGGTACAGCTGGTAGCGTTCGCGAGCTATTTTGGGCCCGTATAGGTCTGCCGATGCTGGCGTCAACCGCCGGTAATAGATAGCTTGATTGCTGCCGGTGATTGCGCCCGAGAGCAACACATGCAGAAGGGACAGAATGTCGCCAGCCCAAATCTGGTTGAGCGCCCGCGCCTGGACCGTAGCGGCCAGCAAGCGCTCACGCTCAAACAGGCTGTAGAACCAGCCGGGCCGCGAGCGGCGCAGCGCCAGGCGGAT
>JBGPLJ010000033.1:0-18782 GCA_041486385.1 Steroidobacteraceae bacterium | reverse complement strand
GGCACGTCGCCCGCCGGGCTCTTCCGCTCGGAGGATGGCGGCGTGAACTGGGAGCCGGTCGCCGGCTTCAACGATCATCCGATGCGCCCCAAGTGGGCGTCGGGCTTGGGCACACCGGGTGGCGAACTGCTGCATTCGGTGCTCGTCGACCCCCGCGACGCGCGGCACCTTTATTTCGGGATTTCCGTTGGCGGCATCTTTGAGTCGAACGACGCCGGCCGAAACTGGGAGCCGCTCAATGAGGCGGTAGCGGCAGATTTCCTCCCCGACGCCACGGTTGCGTTCGGCCACGATCCGCACCTACTCGTGCAGCATCCGTTAAGGCCCGATCGGCTCTATCACCAGAATCACTGTGGCATCTATCGTCTCGATCGGCCCGAGCGGCGCTGGGTGCGCATCGGCCAGGCGATGCCGAAGAAGATCGGCGATGTCGGCTTTCCGATCGTGCTCGATCCGGCGGATCCCGATGTCGCCTGGGTGTGGCCGATGGATGGCAGCACCGTCTGGCCACGAACAGCGATCGGCGGCAAGCCCGCGGTCTACATGACGCGCAATGCCGGCAAGTCCTGGCGGCGCCTCGACAAAGGTCTGCCGCGCTCCCAGGCGTGGCTCACCGTGTATCGTCAGGCGATGTGCACGGACGGCGGCAAGCCGCGCGGCCTGTACTTCGGCACGACACATGGCGAAGTCTGGGGCAGCACGAACGCGGGCGAAGCCTGGCGCTGCATCGTGCGTAATCTTCCGCAGATTCTGTCAGTCACTTACGCCCCCTGAGCGGGCGGCTCGCCATGGCTTGCACGGTTCGCATTGCGAGTCCCCTGCGCTCCTACACGAACGGCGCCGCCGCGACGGATGCCAGCGGGGCGACGATTGGGGAGGTGCTCGCCGATCTCGACCGGCGCTTTCCTGGCATGCGCTTTCGCATGATCGACGAGCAGAATCGCATCCGTCCGCACATTCGCCTCTTCGTCAACACCCAGGCGGCGGGCGATTTGTCAGCGCCGGTGCGCACCGGCGACGTGGTCCACCTCATCTGCGCCTTGAGTGGTGGCTGAGCCATGTTCCTGACACCCAGCGAACTCGAGCGCTATCAACGGCACCTCTCGCTCGCCGAAGTCGGACAGGCCGGACAGGAGAAGCTCAAGCGCGCACGCGTCGTCGTCATCGGTGCGGGCGGCCTCGGTTCACCCTCCGCTCTTTATCTCGCGGCCTCAGGCGTTGGCACGCTCGGCATCGTCGATTGCGATCGCGTCGATGTCACCAATCTGCAGCGGCAGATCCTGTTTGCCACAGCCGATGTCGGCCGCGCCAAAGCCGAAGTGGCGCGCGAGCGCCTGAGCGCACTCAATCCCGAAATTCGTGTCATCGCACACGACGTCGAACTGCGCGCCACGAACATTCGCGACGTGCTCAAGGACTACGACATCGTGCTCGACGGCACCGACCGCATGGCGACGCGCTATCTCGTGAACGACGCGTGCGTGATGCTCGGGAAATCACTCGTGTCCGCGGCGATTCACCGCTTCGAAGGCCAGGCGCTGACCTATGTGCCCGATCGCGGACCCTGTTATCGCTGCTTGTTTCCGGAGCCGCCGGCCGCGGGCACGGTGCCGAGTTGCGCCGACGCGGGCGTGCTCGGCGTATTGCCCGGCGTCCTGGGCGGCATTCAGGCAACTGAAGCGATCAAACTCATCGTCGGTACCGGCGATTCGCTGATCGGGCGACTCATGACGTACGACGCGCTCGCGATGCGGTTTCAGGAGTTTCAGTTTGCCCGGCGCATGGACTGTGCGGTCTGCGGCGATCGCCCGACCATCACCGCCTTGCGGGATCCGCCCGAAGTCTGCAGCCCGGAGGCTCTGAGCCGCGTGCGGCGGCTGACGCCGGCGCAGCTGCAATCGATGCTGGCGGGCTCCGATGCGGCAATGCTCGCGCTCATCGACGTACGCGAGCCGCGGGAATTCGCGGTCGATCACCTCGCGGGCGCACGCAATATTCCGGTGGGAGAAATGAGCCGCCGCGTGGCGGAGATACCGCGCGGCGTTACGCCGGTCTTTATCTGCCGAAGTGGATCCCGCAGCCTCACCGCGTGCGCGGTGGCCCTCAACTCAGGATTCGCAGCGCCGGCCCATCTCGAAGGCGGGCTGCTTGCGTGGGCCAAGCAGGCCCAGCGCGACAATACACGTTTCGAAGTCGCCGACCTCGCCTGAAACTCTAACCCGCCCGCGCCAGGGCATCCTTGCGCACCAGCGCATAGCCGACGTTGTTGAAGTTCCACTCCCCGACTTCCTTGAAGAGCCTGCGCGCTTCGTCTTTCTGGTTCGCGCCGTCGAGCGCGAGCGCCAGGTGGTACTTGCTGTACATGTTCGTGAGATCGGCCTGCCGATATTCCGCGACGGCCTGAGGGTAATTGCGCTGCAGGAAGAAGATGAGCCCCATCAGATCGTGATAGCTCTCGAGCTTGCGCAGATTCTGCTGATTCCTGACGAGCTCCGCGTTCCTTTTCGCGAGGCGCATGGCACCCGCGTAGTCGCCGCGATGCGCAGCGAGTTGCCCTTCGAAGTACGCGATCTGCGCTTCCTCGATGCCTGAGAAGTCGTCGGTCCCCGCCGCCTGGGCGGTAGCGCGTGCAAAGATCTGCGCGCTGCTGCGCTGATCGTCATGCAAATCCATGGCACCGACCTCCATTGCCAGGTTCTCGAGTGAGTGACTGCGGTGGATTCTCCCAAAGGATGCGCGAGATGGAAGATTGGTTGCGGTGTGCGGACCGCTGGTCGAGACGAGCAGCGGCCGTCAGGGACGAAGCGGCTGGAAGTGAGTGTCCAGATCGCGGCGCAGATTGCGCGCGGCGTAGAAATAGTGCGCGGCGGCCCAGATACAGATGAGCGACATCGCCATCAATGCCTGCCGCACACCGGTCGCGGACGCATTGAGACAACTGTCGGCAAGAGTCCGCGCAGCATCCGCGGGAGGCGTTCCACCCGGACACAGCGTCGCGTACTCGCCGAGCGTAAAGGCGCGCCTGGCAAACCGGTCGCTCAGAAATCCCATGAGCGTCGGCCCCAAGCCGATGCCGACGAGTCCCAGCACGGTCGCCACAGCAAAGGCCGACGAGGCTCGCATGTTGGCCGCGACCATGTTCTGGGCGATGGCCAGTGTCGGCGTGAAAAACACAAAGAGAACGAGGTGCGCCGCCATCAGCGCCAGCACCGTACGCGGGATCGTGGGTTGATTGAATGCGAGGATGAACGCCGGCGCGGCGAGAAAAAGAGTAATCGCCGGTCCCCACACGTACCAGCGCCTGTCGAAGCGGCCGGCCCAGTCGACACCGAATCCACCGAGCAGCAGGCCTGAGGACATCGCTACGCCCGCGATGATTGACAGGAGAAAACCCGCCTGCGTGAAATCCAGGTGAAACGTGCGAATCAGGAAGGGCGCGAGGAATTGACCGATCGCATTCAATGAAATGCCGGCGAGTCCGCAACCGATCAGCACGTGCACCATGGACGGTTTGGCAAGAAGAAACTTAAGCACGGCCAGGATCGACGGCGGCGGGCCCGACGAGGTCGCAGCCGGATCGGACATTCCCCGCCGCGGCTCGCGCAAAGTCAGAAACGCGAGCACTGCGACCAGCACGCCCGCGGCGCCGATCGTGACGAAAAGCGCCCGCCAGCTCACGTGCTGCGTCATCCAGCCGCCGAAATAAGAGCCGCCGACCACGCCGACCGGTGCGCCCAGCCAGATGATCGACATCGCCGAGGCGCGCCTCTGCATCGGATAGTGATCGCCGATCAGCGAGGCGACGGGCGGGCCGAAGCCGGCATCGCCAATGCCGACGCCAACGCGAAACAGCAACAACCGCCAGAAGTTCTGCGCGCTGGCGCAGAGCGCCGCCATCACTCCGAAAATCGCCAGCGACCCCGCGACAATACGCGTGCGGCTCATGTGCTCGGACATGCGCGCGAGCGGCAACCCCAGCAGGCTGTAGAAGATTGCGAAGCCGAGACCCAGCATCATGCCGAGTTCGGCATCGGTGAACTTGAGGTCGAGTTTGATCGCCTGACCCGCGATCGCGATGCCCTGCCGATCAGCGAGCGTCAGCGCGTTGGTCAGGGCCAGCAGAAAAAGGAGCCAGGCGCGATAGCCGCGTGAGTAGCTCAGCGAATCTGCCTGCATGTCAGTCAATGGCGATGATTTCGGCGCGGCGGCCCATGAGTTCGACTTCATCGCCGACGGCCTGGCTCATGAGCGCTTCGGCAACCGGTGACGCGTAGCTGACAAGACCGGCGGCCGGGTCGGCTTCATCCTCGCCTACGAGCCGGAACGTGTGCTCGGTGCCATCCTCGAAGCGGAAGGTCACGCGCAAGCCGAAGCGTACGCGGTCCTTCTTCGCAGGCGGCTCCACGACGCGCGCACTCGTGCGCCTTTGCACCCAGTAGCGCAGGTCACGGTCGATGCGGGCGCGCGTGGCCTTGTCGGCATCGCCGCGAGTGCGCTCGCGATCGGCCTCGAGGTCGCGAATCTGTGCGTCGATCCTGGCGAGACCCTGCACGGTCACTAGGTTCGGATGCGGGCTGATGGCGCGCTCGGGCAGCGCCTCAGCGTCATCACCGTCGGATTCTTTGACGAAAGCTCGACTCACGATAGCGGGATTATGCACTTCGCAGGCGCTCGGCGTACCATGCCGGCCCGCTGGAATTGAGCCTGACTGTAGCTGATGGACGGCAACGCCACCCGATTCTTTGGACTATCGACGCGGCTAACTGCAGCCGCTGTGTTCGTGCTGCTCGCCGCCGGCTGCGCCAAGGCTCTCAAGGTCGATCTGCCGACGAATTATGTGCCGCCGCTGCGCGATCGGCCGCCCCTCATCGCCAATGCCGTAGCTTTCGAGAATCCGGCGGCCGCCCTCAAGTTCAAGCGCACGAGGATCAAAGGGCTGCAGATCTACTCCGGAATACGGATCGATCCATCCCTGCCGCAAGTCATCGAACGCGACTTGCGCGCTTACGCGGCTCTGCGCGTGCAGATCGATCCGACGACCCATCGGCGGCTCGTGTTTCGCATCGACAAGGCCGAGTTCTTTCAGACCGACTCGACACCCTCCTACCTGCCGGACGTGGTGAAGATTCTGGCCGCGCACACGTACTACATGACGGAATCGCAGGTGGAATTATCGCTATACGACGGCGATGCGCTCGTAGAGACCTGCCGCCTCGATCAGCCGGTCGATGAAACGCGCATGACTGCGGTAACCAACGCGCAATGGCTCGAGACCGTCAATCAGCTGCTGCGGCGCTATCGACCTTTGCTGATGGCGGCGCTCATCGACAAATGCGAACCGCAGTTCGCCGCGCATCATTGATTCACCTTTAGACGATTCAACCCGATCCATGCTCAATTTCTCCGACGTTTCCATACGCCGCGGCACGCGGTTGCTCTTTTCCGGAGCCACATTCAGTCTGTTCCGCGGTGAAAAGGTGGGTATCACCGGGGAGAACGGCAGCGGCAAGACCAGTCTCCTCGCGCTCGTCCGCGGCGAATTGCAGACCGACGCCGGCGCGTTTGACATGCCGTCGCAGCTCGCGCTGGCGTATGTCTCCCAGGAACTCGATGCCACGGATCAACCTGCGATCGAGTTCGTGCTCGATGGCGATCCCGAGTTGCGGGCGATCGAGCGGGAGATAGCCATCGCGGAACAGAAAGACGCTGGCGAACACCTCGCCGAGCTGCATTCGCACTACGCCGGTGTGGGCGGCTATGACGCGCGCAGCCGCGCCGGACGCCTGTTGCACGGCCTTGGTTTTTCCTCAGCTGACGAAACGCGCTCGGTGCGCGAATTTTCGGGCGGCTGGCGCGTGCGGCTCAACGTCGCGCAAGCACTCATGTGTCGTTCCGATCTCCTGTTGCTCGATGAGCCGACCAATCACCTCGATCTCGACGCCATCATCTGGCTCGAGAATTGGCTGCGCGCCTATCAAGGCACGCTCCTGCTCATCACTCATGATCGCGAATTCCTCGATCGCATCATCAATCGCGTGGTGAACATCGAGCACGGCCGGGCGCGCGCCTATCGCGGCAACTATTCTGCGTTCGAAGACCAGCGCGCATCGGAACTCGCGGAGCAGGCGGCTCTCTATTCGCGCCAGCAGCGCGAAATCAAGCATATGGAATCGTTCGTCGAGCGCTTCCGCGCCAAGGCCTCAAAAGCCAAACAGGCGCAAAGCCGCCTGAAAGCCCTCGAGCGCATGCAGCGCATCGCGCCGGCGCACGTCGATTCGCCCTTCGAGTTCTCCTTCCTGCCACCTGAGAAGCTGCCGCGGCCGCTGCTCGACCTTGACGACCAATCGGCGGGCTATGACGGCCGCATGATTCTTGAGCACGTGAAGCTCACGCTCTCGCCTGGCGATCGCATCGCATTGCTTGGACGCAATGGCGCGGGCAAGTCGACCTGCATGAAATTGCTCGCGGGCGAGCTGACCTCGCCGACCGGCACACGCGGCGAGGCGCGTGACCTGCGCATCGGCTACTTCGCACAGCATCAGCTCGAGCAGCTCGTGGCCACGGAAACGCCGCTCGAGAATCTGAAGCGTGTCGGCGGACAGCGCGTGCGCAAGCAAACGGAGGCGGAGCTGCGTGATTACCTCGCGGGATTTGGTTTTCGCGGCAATCGAGTGTTCGAGCCGGTTGCGCCCTTTTCCGGTGGCGAGAAGGCGCGCCTCGTGCTCGCACTCGTGACCTACCTGCGGCCGAACCTGCTGCTGCTCGATGAGCCGACGAATCACCTCGATCTCGAGATGCGGCAGGCGCTTTCGGTTGCACTCCAGGAATATGAAGGCGCGGTGGTACTCGTCTCCCACGATCGGCACATGCTGAGGACCGTGGCGGACGAGTTCTACGTCGTGCATCAAGGGCGTGCGAAGCCGTTCGATGGCGACCTCGAGGACTACGCGAAGTGGCTGAACGTGATGGACGACACGCCCGCTGACACGGCGCGACCGGCGAATGCGCCTCAGACCATGACCGCGGAAGCCCGTAAACAGCGCAAGCGCGAGGAAGCCGAAGCCCGCAATCGCCTGGGGCCGCTCAAGGCTGCGATCGTCAAAGCGGAGAAGACGCTCGATCGTCTCGGCAAGGAGCGCGCCGATCTTCAGGCAAAGCTCGCTGCGCCGGATATCTACGCCGAGAGCGCCGCCGGGCGGCTGCGCGAGTTACTCGGCGTTCAGGCGCGGCTCGCGCGCGAAACCGCGGCGGCCGAAGCAGCCTGGCTCGAGAATCATGAGCGGCTGGAGCAGGAAGAAATGCGCTCGAGTCCGCGCAGCACCGCTTGAAGGCGCTGCCGGCGGCGTCCGGCCATCTCAGTGGCCGAGCGCGCCGAATACCTTCTGCAACAGTTTGCTCGTCTGGCCGACGGGATCCGTCCTGATCCTGGCTTCTTCTTCGGCCATCACGACGAAGAGGCCATCGAGCGCCTTGCGCGTCACGTAGCTTTCGATGGTGGCGTCGGACTTGTCGACGAGCCCCAGGTCCGCGGCCTTGCCTGCGACCGTGTTGTAGCGGTTCGCAAGGTCGACCTTCGCGGTGGCCTTGGTGACGATGGGCAAAAACTTCGTCGTAAGGCTCTCTGACGTCGTGCGCTTGAAGTACTGAGTCGCTGCGTCGTCCGGGCCGGTCAGGATCGCCGCGGCGTCCTGCAGCGTCATCTTCTTCACGGCATTGACGAGTATGACCTTGGCTTCGGGGACCGCCGCCTCCGCCGCACGATTCATGGCGGTCTTGAGCTCGTCGGTCTGGTTGCCGAGGCCGAGCATCTTCAGGGTCTTTTCGGCCTTCGCGAGCTTGCCCGGCAAGGGAATGCGTACCTTCGGATTGCCGAGAAATCCATCCACCACGCCGAGCTTGCCAACAGCCGCGGTCGCACCCTGCGTGAGCGCTGTCCGAAGCGCCGCGACCTGATCCTTTTTCGAAATTGCATCGAGCGGCGAGCTCGCCGAGGCGGGTCCGCTGAGAGCCAGCATCACGACGCACACCGATATCGCCCGCAGTGCATTTCTTGCTGACATGACGAGTTACTCCTTGTTCGCAAGGTAGCACCAATTGGCCGTGACCTCGAAGATGAAACGCTGCAATTGACACCAGCCGATCCTTCATTATCCTGCCGCGCTCACCGCCAAGGACTCACGGGCGAGCACTCTTAAGCGATGATCGATCAAGCGGCTTACCTGTTGTGGCGGGCGACCCTCGCAGATGCGCCCGCGCTGTCGGAACTCGGGACATCGAGTTTCGTTGAAGCATTCGGGCATCTTTATCCGCCCGAGGACCTCCAGGCCTTTCTGACCAAGGCGCATGCCGTTGCGTATTACGAGCGCCTGATCCGGGATCCCAATGTCGCAATCTGGCTCGCCGCCGAACGCGGCGCCGCGCCCATGGCCTATATTGTTGTGGGAATCTGCCAGCTCCCGGTGCCGAACCTGGAAGCGCGTGCCGGAGAGATTCGCAGACTCTATGTGCGCAAGAGTGGACAGGCGCACGGTCTTGGTTCGAGACTGATGGCGACAGCGCTTGACTGGCTGGCGGCCGAGGGCTTCGACCCCCTTTATGTTGGCGTGTGGTCCGGCAACGAAGGGGCACAGCGTCTTTACGGTCGTTATGGATTCGAAAGAGTAGGCGACTACGAATTCGCCGTCGGCCGGCAGCTCGATAAAGAATTCATTCTCAAACGCCCATGAATTCGACGCTCATGCCGACGCCTCAAGCCAGCGGCCTCCTCGCGCGCAATCGCATCATTGTGGCTCCGGGTTTCAATCGCTGGCTCGTGCCGCCGGCGGCGCTGGCGATTCATCTTTGTATCGGCATGGCCTACGGCTTCTCGGTGTTCTGGCTGCCGCTTTCCCAGGCGCTCGGTATCGATCATCCCGTCGAATGCCCCACCGACACAGGCTTCCTCGCGCGCGCATTCACGGCGACGTGCGACTGGCGAGTATCCGACCTCGGCTGGATGTACACGTTGTTCTTCGTGTTCCTCGGATCCGCCGCCGCAGTCTGGGGCGGCTGGCTGGAACGCGTCGGGCCACGCAAGGCTGCCGTTGTGTCCGCAATCTGCTGGTGCGGCGGCCTCGTCATCTCCGCCGGCGGCGTGTTGCTGCATCAGCTCTGGATGCTTTGGCTCGGCTCGGGAGTCATCGGCGGCATTGGCCTCGGACTCGGCTACATCTCGCCCGTGTCGACGCTCATCAAATGGTTTCCCGACAAACGTGGCATGGCGACCGGCATGGCGATCATGGGATTTGGCGGCGGTGCGATGATCGGCGCGCCGCTCGCCGACAAATTGATGAAGCTGTTCGCAACGCCTGCATCGGTCGGCGTCTGGCAGACGTTTCTGGTGATGGCAGCGATCTACGCGGCCTTCATGATGGCCGGCGCGTTCGGGTATCGCATTCCCGCGAACGATTGGCGTCCCGCCGGTTTCAGCACGGGAGTGAAATCTCATGCGGTGTCGCCGGCCGGCAGATACGTTCCACTCAGTGTCGCGTGGCGAACTCGCCAATTCTGGCTGGTCTGGGGCGTGCTCTGTCTCAACGTGACCGCCGGCATCGGCGTTCTCGGCATGGCTTCGCCACTGCTGCAGGAGGTCTTCGGCGGCAAACTGATCGGTGTCGCGGCAGCGTTCAACGAGCTCACCGACGAGCAGAAAAAATCGATCGCGGCGGGCTTCACCGGCCTGCTGTCGCTGTTCAACATCGCCGGACGATTCTTCTGGGCCTCGCTCTCCGACTACATCGGGCGCAAGGCGACCTACTACACTTTCTTCATTCTCGGCATCGCGCTGTACGCGTCCGTGCCCTGGGCCGCCCATGCGGGGCATCTGGCGCTGTTCGTCGCCGCTTTCTGCATCGTGCTGTCGATGTATGGCGGCGGCTTCGCGACGGTGCCGGCGTATCTCGCCGATCTCTTTGGCACGAAGGTCGTGGGCGCCATTCACGGCCGCCTCCTGACTGCGTGGTCAACGGCTGGCGTGCTTGGGCCGGTCCTCGTGAATTATCTTCGCGAGTACCAGCTCGATCACGGCGTCGCGCGCGCCGATGTCTATAGCACCACGATGTACATTCTGGCTGGATTGCTGGCGATCGGCCTGATCTGCAACTGGCGTGTCAAACCGCTGAGCGACAAGTACTTCCTCGCCTCCGAGGAGCAAGCGGCGTTTTACGGCGACGTAAAGGCTTCGACCGGCGCCGCGGGAGAGATTTCGTCAGTGCCCCACACCAGTTCAGGGCTACTGGTGTGGGGGGCGTGGCTCGCGGTGTTGATCCCAATCGGCTGGGGGGTGTGGGTCACGCTGCAGAAAGCGATCGTGCTGTTTCGCTGATACGCAAAGAGCGTTTGAATTTCCTATCACTCGTGAATGTTCATCCGGGGCTCCGGCGGACGACTGTTGAAGATCTCCTCGGCACGCTTCATGTAGTCGCTGACGGCTTCAAGCTTAGCCGTCGATTGGTAGGAGCCCGCAGAACTATCGGACATCATCGCCATGAATCCGGCTCCCGCCTGTTCACCTTGCTCGACCCAAGGTATGTGATCCTGAACCAGATGATCACGATAGCGCTTGAGCCAGGCATGGAACGGACCAGTCGCCTGCCACCACGGAATGCAGGCCTTCTCCTCCTCCGCGTTCCACTCTTTGTTCAGCACGGCCCAGTCTGCATAGTCTCTAGCGGGAGAGCCTGGACTCAAGAATTCCTGCCACTGGCTCGCGTCCCCGTTGGGCGCGAATCTCTTGATGAATTTCGCGTCGACAAGAGCCACCGCTTTTTTAAGCGCGACGTTGTACTGGGCTAGAAGGTCTTTGAGCTCCCGGTCGAGTTTTTGCTGATTGGCGTTGTCCTCTGGCGCGGCCGTTTGGAAAGTAGTCCCTGCAGCCTGGTTCTGCTGCATCATCTTCATCGCAGCCTGCGGATCCTTCATCAACATTGCCTGTATACGGGCAGCACGCGTCGCGTCATCCCCAGTATCAGCGTCTCTGGCGCGCTCCTTCAGTTCGTCGTTGCTCTGCTTCTTTTCCTCGATTTCGCCGGTGACGGATTCCCGGGAGGCCGCGATCTTCGCGGCGAAGTCATCCCGGCTCGAGTAGCAGCCGGTCGGGAACGCCGGGACGCGGGCCCAAGGACTTTGCGCGACCGGTGCTGCAGCTTGCGCGAGTCCAGCGAAAACCAGGGCAAGGCAGAATGCAACGTGTTTCATCGCGCTCCTCCCACTAGCTTGGGTTGTCGCAGCCGCCGATCTTGTGACCCGTGAGTTTGATTGTCATGTTGCCTTGCTCGGAGGCGTATTTGATGGTCCCGGTGTAGGCATCGTTGCCCTGCCGGATGATCTCGCCCTGGCCCGTCATCGGCGGCGACTCGCAACTCTCGGTCCAGGTGATCTTGTTGCCGGTGACCGTGTACTCCGAGCGTTTGCATTTCTGCTGTGGGTTATCCCCAGCCGGCGGCTTCGTCCACACCTTCGCCGCGCAGTACTTCACCGTCTGCGCCGGCATCTCCATCGGCAGGCCCTCCATCGACATCTTGGAGGTCACTTGCCAGAGATCGCCGGCGGGCGGCGGGTCGGCCAGAAGCGCGGGCACCGATCCAAGCAGTAGCAACGTGGCCGCTGACGCACGGCGCAGATACCGTAAAGCCATGTCTTTCCCCTTTCGCGGTTTGTTATTGGAATAGCTCGTTCGCCGTAAAATCATACACCCGCGCCCCTGCGAGTCGCCCCAAATACCTTCACATCGGTAGATTCTGTTTCCAGCTACCTGTCGTCGATGGCTGGCACGACGCAACTTGCGCACGGCAGTCAGCGGGTCGAGAATCCGTAAAGCCGAGAACTGGCCCGAATCTCCGCAAACAACAAGGAGCCAGAACAGATGAACTCCATCAAGAAACCGGTGGCCCTGCTCTGCATCGTGGCTGCCATCGCCGCCGAATCGATCGCGCACGCAGATGGGGTGTGTGCGGCGGGCTTTCACAACCTCACAGCCGCGGACCGCGCCGTGATGCTCGAGACTCTAGAGGTGGCCAAGAGCACGCTGCCGCCCGCGCCGAAGGGGTGGGTCATTGTGGGCGACGACAAGGTCGACGCGCCGACGAGCATTTGCGGCGACGTCATCCATAACCCCTGGCATTACGAGCACACCCGCTACTACCAGCAGGTCGGTAATCAGGAAGCACGAGACAAGATCATCGCCGACGCGGCGGCCGCGAACGCCGCGGCCATGAAACTGAAACAGCCGCGACTCGATGCGGTGACGGCCAGGATTCAGGAACTGAGCAAGAAACAGATCGCGTTCATCGAGAAAAACGACATTGAACATGCAACGGCGCTCAATGAGGACATGGCCAAGCTGCAAGAGGAATACCAGAAGATTCTCGACGAGGGTGGCGGTCAACAGCAGCTCGAGGCCGCGGCTGCGAGAGCAAGCAAAGACCTGCAGATGAATATCTCAATCACGGTGAACGACGGAGGGCAGATGTTCGGCCCGGAGGTCTCAAACCTTGCGTTGCCACCGGGTGCGGACGCTGCAGTTCGCTGGGAAAGCACCTCAAGGGGCATCGATTCGAGTTCCGTCGTGATTCTGTTCGGCGAATGGCGGAGCGCGGCGCCGGGTGACTGGCGGATCGTGCCGAACCCCGCCGTATTCACCAACAAAGCGCACGCGATCGCGATTCACATCACTGCAGATCCCGGCCGCGTGGCATCGACTTTGGCTGCGATCGACTATGCGAAGTTGGTGGCGCTGTTGCCGAGGTAGGAGTCCTGAACCTCAATGCGCTAGTTCATAGAGCTCATAACCACCAAGAGCGGATTCAAAGAACATGATTCCATACGAAACCGCGTGCCAACCATGAGCATAAATACCCCCAATAAAGGAAACGCCCGCGAGGGATGAGAGCACTGCGCATTTCCAGTAGCCGCGCGTCAATTCGGCGTCGGCTTCTTCAAAATCCTTTGATGTTTGTGCTGCTCGTACGAGTTTCGTGTGCAGTTGAAAGTTCGTAATAATGCACATTGTTCCAAAGGCCACCTTGGCCGAGACAGCGTTATATTCGACTTGAGCCGCCCCTTGCCCTCCGGTAGTACGAAGAATTGCGTTCCCGTCTGCGCGGACGCTCCACCAAGCATCGGAACCGTTGGCTGTTGTTGCGACCAGAAGCCGCGCGGCCGATGACTCGTTGTCGTGAATCCATCCAATGTCCGCCGCTGCCATGCCAACGCTTCTCAACTTGTCGATGTCCTGAGCATTGGCCAACAGTGCTGGACGCTTCTGAAACTGCGCCTGCTCAATGATTGTGGTGCCAGACTGCGCGAGCATCTCCGGATAAGCTTCCTGGAGAAAGCGATCTTCGATCGTGCAATCGGCCACACCCTGGCGGAGCGCAGCATCGAAGGCCGCGGTCTGCGAAGCCTCGCTCTTGGCCAGATAACGGACGCCGTTTTCGACAATGTCGATTTGACGCTCGGCCACGATTTGCTCTTCCTGGTCGTGAAGTTCTGTGACTCGATAGCCAGAAATCGTCAGCATTGGCTCGTCGACGAACGCCCTGATGCCGTCCTGTTTGGCGAGAATGCCAGCGGCCGCACTCTGTCGAAGGAGCGCCATCTGCAGCAGCGGCAAAGCGACGGACGGAGGTGGCTCAACGATTGCTGGAGCGTGGCCAGCGCTTGAAGCTTTCATGAGCGCGTTGCCCGTCGCGACGATCTGATTGAGGGCGCGGTTCCCGACGAACTCGGTCGAAACCCACTGTGGCTGCAGCAACATGTCCCATTCGAGAATTGGCGGCGCAAACGTTGGCGCCATGATGTCCTCCGCCCGAACCAGAGTTCGAGTTTGGCTCATCGGCTGACGTTCAGGCCCCGACAAGCGCATCACCACTTTCAGTTCCGCAAATTGTGGAGGGGCCTCCTCGCCGCCGCCGAGAGAATCACCAAAGAACGTGCCACCGGAAGCGCCCAAGGACGGACCGGCTGCATCGTAGATCTTTCCATCAAGATCGAAAGCTCGGCTGCCAGTGACATTCGAACCAACGCGCAAAATGCCTTGAAAGCGCTTCACTTTCCGAAGGACGGCAATCTTTTTCTTCGGATCCATTGTCGCCAACGCGTTCGGCTGGACGCTGAGATCGGCCGGTTGAATTCGAAACTCCAGCGGTTCGAACAGGGCATTTGCCGATGCAAAGGTCCCAGCAACAAGCACGTGCTCCGTCGGCGCGCCACTCGTCACCGTACGGTAGACGAGACTAAATTCCAGCTGGTGAAATTGGTCCTTGGGAATCTCGGGCAGCGGGACCGGCCCAGATGCGTAGGCGACGCCTGGTTTGGCATCCGAAAACGATGGATCGAACTCGCTCCAGGTGCCGCTGGACCCTTTGACTTGAAGCCAGTAATGCGCGCGTAGTCTTTCCTTGAGTTTCAAGGACAGTGCGGCGCGATCGATCGCCGCCTTTACGCCACCTCTCTGCAACTCACCGCTGAGGAAATCGAATTGCGTTGCTCTCTGCGCATCCGTTTTCGCCCAAAAGCTCTCTTCCTGCATTCGGGCGTGCTGCATCAGATTCACGATGCTGGGCTCTGGAACGCCGACCTTCGCGGATAACTCTGCCGCTTCTGCTTTCAGCCGCGCATCATCTGGCGTCCCAACGAGATCAGCCAGCACCTTTGGGATTGGGCTGCCGTCGAGAAATTGGGCGAGCAATTTATCGGCCTGAGCGTCGGATAGCCTGCCCATGACGAGGCGACTTTCAATGCCTTCGGCTTTCAGGAGCTCCTGTGCGAGCAGCGCGCGGTCCAACGCGTTGCCTGCGCCCGCCACCAGCGTGCCACGCGCTCCGCGCAAGACACCGGCGTAGGGTTCAAGGTTGATTTGATCGCGCATGAACTCAAATATTTTCTGCGGGTTTCGGCCGAGCATATCGGCCCTTGCTTTGATGTCGGACGGATCGGCGCCAGGCTTCGCGAGGTCTGCCTGAGCCGCCTCGGAATACCGCTCCCAGATCTTGCGGGGATCCTGGCCGGCAAACACGTCCTTACGCCAATCGTCGACCGAGGCAATCGGATCGTTCCCGACCGGACGGTTCGACGCGTTCTGGGAGGCCGGTGTGCCTGCCGCATTCTCCGGCGCACCCGGACCTTTGCTGGAACACGATAGGTTCGTCACGATCAGTGCGAGAACAACCGATCGCCACAAGCAATTTTTCATTTCCGACTCCCAGGTCGCCCGATTCTGTTGTGTTTCTTTGGATCGATGGGCGGTCCGCGTCGTCCGGAGTATATTCCTCGCACCCGGGGGCTGCGATGGAGGCAGAGTTCATGCCGCGAGCGTTGTTGTGCTACGTGTTCGCGGCGTTCGCCTACGGCTGCAGTGGGCCGTCTGCGGACGAGCATCAGGATGCCTCGACCACTGATGGGCCCGCTTCCGTCGCGCCGGCGCAGTCGGCGTCGGCAGCGGCTTCCACCATCATCAGCGGCACCCTGCGCCAAAACAGTTATTTGAAGCTGGCGGCAACCGAGGCCGGTTTCGACCCGACCGCTCCTTCCGCGCCGCCTGGACAGCGCTACTACACGGTTGGATTTCGCGGTTTTGGTCGCTCGAGCGGCAACAATTTCGCGCTCGAGATCCAGAAATTCGTGTTCGCGCAAAACGAGCGCGGCTGTATCTCCCATCCCGAACCCCACGCCACGTGGCTGAAGCATCCATTCGGCGAGACGGCGCTTTTTTCGACGGCCCAAGCAACCGAAGGAGAATTGGCCTTCCTCGTGCCCGACGACACGCAGCATGTTCGCGTGCTCATTGCGCCGGCGAGCGGAGACGGACTCGCCGTGCCGGCAGGCCCGGACTTCACACCGACCTGGCCAACACCGATTCAGACGATCGACGATGGCTCCACACTGCGCGTACACGTGCTGCCTAGTCCCGCGCAGCTTCCCGTGCTCCCCCCACCCGCTTCCGGCCGCGAACAAGTCGTGCTCGATGTCGTGATCGAAAATCTGAAGACTACGCAGGGCATCGAATTAACGACGTCGCAGCAACTGCGCCTGGAAAACCCCGCCGGATCATTCGTTCAAGCTTCGGCGCTGACGAAGCAGCTCGCATGCCGGCTGGACGACGGCGATGTGATTCCGTCGGGTCACGCGCGCCGCTTGATGGTCGTCTATGACCTTCCCGCTGGCGCGCCCCGACGCTTGCAGTACCGGGGATTCGAAGTGGACCAGGTCAGCGTCGACCTCAAGTAGCATCACCGCATGAAAAGATGGATTAGCGGGATCATCGTCCCCGTCATCCTTGCCGGCGCAGCGTGCTCACGGCAAAGCGGCGAGCCTTCCCCGGCCGGCGCGACCGCGGCTGAAGAATCCGCACCCTTTTTCGGCACGAAGTTGTCCAGTGTCAATGTTGCCGCGAACGACCTGGGCGGCGGCATCGAGGAGCTCAGCAGCAATTTCGGACCCGGCTTCACGGGCCGGCGCATGGTCGACGGGCTGCTGACACCGACCTGGCAACTTGGCCGGCTCGTGAATTTCGATTTCGTGACCTACCCATGGGAAGTGGTGTTCTCTTTCTATGAGCGCAAGCCGGCGTTGGTGGGAGCGCTCGTCATCGTGCTGCCCGAACCGGCGACCTGGGCACCGAAGGATGTCGAAGTCTGGACTTCCCCGGACAGCGCCACCGAACATTTCACCAAGGCGGTTGCCGCGACGCTCGAAACAAGATCGGGTGAGCAGACCGTGACATTTGAGCCCGTGGAAGCGCGGTACGTGAAACTGCGCGTGCTGTCCGGCGCCTCGAAGGAGAGCCTCGAGATCGCGGAGGTCCACGTGCTTGAAGCTTTACGCCGCGCCTATGTGCCGCTAGCCACGCGCGCCCCCGGCGTCAAGTACTGGAAAGGAAGTCCGCGCGAGGCGGCGCAGCGCGGCTTGGAGTGGCTGCAACAGGCGGCACCGGATTGGTCGAAGCGCAATCCGTGCTTCGGCTGCCATGTGCAGAGTCAGGTGCTCATGGGACAGGCGGTGGCGGTCAAAATGGGTTATCGCGTGAGCATGCCAGCGGTTCATGCGCTGGATGATTTCGTGCGCACGCAGACAAACTACGGCACCTGGTTCGGCGCTTCGCACTCCGCATCGGTGTTCGGCGCGATGGGCGTGACTTATGCGGCAGAAGCCAAAGGCATCACGAGCGACAAGGGGCTGCCTGGCACACTCAGTCCGAACGGACTGCTGCTAGAGGCGACGGACCATCTGCTGTCAATCCAGACTGCGGACGGCGCCATCCCCGTGGACCAGCCCGCGCCGCCGATCGTGCAGGGGCAATTCATGACCACGGCAAACACGCTCGTGGCGCTCGACTGGGCGGCCGCTCATTCCGCCGATCCGAAGTACAAGCAGGCTGCTGCCCGTGCCGCAGCGTGGATTGCCACCAACGAGCCGACGACCAACCAGGACAAGGTTTTCAAGATCATCGCGTTGATGCGCGACGGCACACCCGACCAGAAGCGCGCGGCTTGGTCCGTCGTGGAAGAGCTGACCGACGAACAGCAGTCGGATGGCGGCTGGAAGGAAGTCGCCGGCACGGACGGATCAAACGCGATCGCAACGGGCCAGGTGCTCTATGCGTTCAAGCAAGCCGGCGTAAGCGTGCACACCGCGATGTTCCGGCGTGGCGTCGATTACCTGCTGAAGAACCAGGACAACGAACCGACGCCCGACAACGGATCGTGGAAGTCGATCCACACGCAAAGCGAGCGGCCGTCGGGCTTTGCTCACACGATGTGGGCTGTGATTGGCCTCGCGGGTTCGTACGGCGCCGACCCAACGGGCGCGCTGCAGATCGTGAAGCAGCAGGGCGAGAAACCGCCGACGCGGAATCTCGAGATCGTGCTCGACGTGTCGGGCTCGATGAACGCCGCGCTCGGCACGAGCACGCGCTGGAAAACGGCGCTCGACGTACTCAAGCAGGTGGTGGACACGCTGCCCGACGATTTCAAAGTGGGCCTGCGCGTATACGGCCACCGGTATTCGTCGAAGTCGGCGGAGACCTGCTCGGACACTGAACTCGTGGTGCCGCTCGCGAAGCTCGATCGCACGCGCATTCTCGCCGCAGCCACGAGGTTGCACCCGCGCGGGGAGACACCGCTCGTCCGCTCCATCTTGAAGACGATGGATGACCTCCGCACAGCCGGATCCGGCTCGGTGATCCTGATCACCGACGGCGAGGAAAGCTGCAAGGGCGACGCGACGGCAGCCGCCGCGGAGCTCAAGGCGTCGGGTCTTGACGTCACGCTCAACATCGTCGGCTTCACGCTGACGGGGAAGGAAGTTGAGGCTGAGTTGACCACGCTCGCGGGATCGACGGGAGGCCGCTACTACGGCGCACAGGACGGCGCCCAGCTCTCGCGCGCGTTGATGCTCGCCTCACTCCAGCGGCTGCCGTACGACGTCATCGATGCTGCGGGCCAAGTGATCGTCTCGGGGCAGACGAGTCAGCTGGGTCGCGAGTTGCCGCCCGGCAAATATAGCATTCAAGTCCATGCGCTGGAGCAGGAGCTGGAGGCGCCGGTGACGATCGTTCCCGACCAGACTACGTCCCTGGCAATCGGGGTTGAAGGGGACCACTTCGTCATCAAGCGCTGACGAACGGTATCGATAGGTCTCGTCGAATGATCGCTAGCTCGCAGCGAAGGCCTCGCGCAGCGCAACACTCCAACCTGCGCCGTGTATCAGCCGCGCCAGCATGGCCGCGCGGGCCCGGCGAGGCT
>JBGPLJ010000032.1:0-18853 GCA_041486385.1 Steroidobacteraceae bacterium | reverse complement strand
CTGATTTCCGGATGCAGCACCTCGATCGAGAGCAGATGGGCCACGTAGACCTGCAGCACTTCGGGCCGCACCGCGTCGGGCCTGCCCGCGTTGCGCCAGTTCGCTATGACCTCGGCAATGGACGCCGGCAGCTGCCATTTTGCGGCGAGCTTGCGGCCGAACTCGCCTTCAAATTCGTCGGCGAGCGCGGAGAACGTGCGCGCCGCCACGGTGTGGCGGCCGGTAACCTCGATGCGGCTGAGAGTCGCCACCGCGGCCGCCCGGCCAATTCGATGCAGCAGCCCGCACACGTACGCGGTCTCCACATTGCGCTTCTTGAGGCGCGCGAGCTCGCGCGCCCAGCACGCCGTGGCGACCGACTCGCGCCAGAGCTCCTGAATTTCAGGCTCATGTCCCGGAGCGACGAAGAGCTGCCCGTGGATCGCAATGGCGAGCGCAATATTGCGGATTTCGCTGATGCCAAGCCAGGCAATCGCCTGTTGCAGCGACACGATCGGGGCGCGCGGCCGGTAGGCCGCGGAGTTCGCCACCCGCATGACGTGGCCGGCAAGCGCAGGATCGCGCTGAATGAGTTGCGACAACGCGGCGGCACTCTGTTGCTGCGTGGCGCTGCTCGCAGCGATCTGAGTCGCCACTTCGGGCAACGGCGGCAGATCGAGCTGATCGCTTTCGAGCGCCGCCTGCAGCCGCTCGCGCAGCTCAGCGGGTTCCGCATTGAGAGAATTGAGCGCTGTCTTCTTGGCAGCCATGAGTCTTTTCCGTGGACCCGCAAAGTCTCTTGTGTATCGGCGGGCCGGCGGCAAACTTGACTGCGTGCGGGTTCAGCCTCGGGCGCGTTCGAGTGCCTGTGTCACATCGGCCAGCAGGTCCTCGATGTCCTCAATGCCGATCGAGAGACGCACGGTACTTTCCGACAGGCCGCTCAAGCGCTGCTCTTCGGCTGTCAGGTCGTGCGCCTTCAGCATCTGCGGCGCCATGACGAGCGATTCTGTCGAACCGACGCTCGCCGTGAGACCGAAGAGCTCCAAGGCGTCGCAGAATGCGGTTGCCGCGCCGCAGCCGCCAGAGAGGTCGAAAGCCACGACGCCGCCGAAGTCCTGCATTTGCGCGCGCGCCAGCGCGTGCTGGGGATGTGACGGGAGTCCTGGATAGTAAACACGCTCCACCGCCGGGTGCGCGGCGAGAAACTCGGCGATACGCTGCGCCGAGTCGCAAATCGCGCGGTAGCGCAGAAAGTAGGTCTTCAGGCCGCGCAAGACGAGAAACGCCGCATGCGGATCCAGGAGTCCGCCTATGAGGATGTGATCCTGCCGGATCGACCGCAGGAGATCGGAGCGTCCGATGACCGCGCCGCCCATTACGTCACTGTGACCGCTCGCAAATTTGGTGAGGCTGTGAATGTAGAGGTCGATGTCGAACTGACCGTGGTTGTGCAATCCGGCGAATGTGTTGTCGAGCACTGCGAGCGCGCCATGGCGATGCGCTAGCTCGGTGATGCGCTCGATGTCGGCAACCTTGGTGAGCGGATTCGTCGGGCTTTCGAAGAGCACCAGACGCGTTGGGCGCGCCGCCAGGACGCGCTCGCAACCTGCCAGATCCGCGATTCCAAGAAGCGTGAGCGTTACGCCGAAGCGGCCGAGAATGCGCTGGAGCATGCGCCGCGTCGGTGCGTAGGTCTCGACGAAGCCGAGCACGTGATCGCCTTGCCGCAGAAGCGAAAGCAGCACCGCCGCGACCGCACCGACTCCGGATCCTGTGACGATCGCGTCGTCCCTGCCCTGCATTTCGGCCAGCAGCAGCTCGAGCTGGCGTGTCGTCGGGTTGGCGACGCGCGAATAGAAGAATCCCGGCTGCTTGCCGCGCAGCGCGGCCAGCGTTGTGTCGACGTCGTCGAACTCGAACTTGACCGACTGGTAGATCGGATCGACCAACGCGCGATTGCCGGCCGGCAGCGTCACCGCCGGCGGATGATTGACGCGCGTGGGTTTCTTCATGGCACCAGTGTACCGGAGCTTGGTGCGCCAGCAATTGGCGCCCACCATCCGCAACGGCGGTACCTATCCCCGGCAACCGGGCAGCCGATCTAGCGCAGCGCGCGGCAGCTTCTACTTGACGCTATAGCCGCGCCCGTCAAGACAGGCAGCCTCGGCGCGTTGGTAGTCGGCGCGCCTCGCCGTGACCTGCGATTCGTCGACGCCGCCGAGCGGTTGCGTCGGGTCAAACCCGGTCTGCTGCACGGCCCAGCTATGGCACTCATAGCGGTCCGTCGCCTGCTGCTCCGAGCTCTGACCATGTTTCGGATAGACGAAGACCTCATCGCTGTCGGAGCTTGTTTCAGCCGTCGATTCCGCACCGGCCGGCGGCTCGGTCACGACGTAAGCGCGCTCTTCGGCCCGCCATTGATAGTAGGTGTCGTCGGCGTAGTAATAGGGCGAACCGTACAGCCAAATCGTCGTGTAAAACGGCGGCAGAATCGGCACGAAGATGCCGATGGGCGGACGAACCACCACGTAGCGCGGCCCATAGGAGCGATACCAGATGCCGCCGTGAAAAAAGTAGGGCGCGCCTCGGTAACGCGTCGAGTAGTAGCCGCTCGGCAATTGCCGTATGGCGAAGCCGCGCGGCGGATAGTAGCGATCATGGCTGAAGCGGTGATCGAGCACATAACCGCGCGGCGGCGGTGCGTCGTGCCGATTGCCGCTGTTGCCTCGTTGCTCCTGACGTTGGTCCTGGCGCTGATCCTGACGGCGATCCTCGCGGCGCTCCTGGCGCGAATCGGCGCTCACGACGCCGGCCATGAAGCTCAGCAAGAGAGTCGCAGCTGTCAGCAGCAATGCTGACGCTGTCCATTTGCGGCTGACGTTCACTCGCGTTCTCCTAAAGGAAAGTCATTTGACGGTATAGCCGCGACCTTCCAGGCATGCGGCAATTGCGCGCCGATAGTCGTTCGACTGCTGTTCGAGCCGAGCCGCCGAACGGCGATCGCGCTCATCGTACCGGTCACGAACCTTGTCCAGTTGCTGTTGGCGCGCAGTATCGGCGGCATGCCCCAGCAAGGCTCCGGCAATCGCGCCGACAGCTGCGCCTGTGCCGCTGTCCCGTGGGCGGGAAACGGCAGCGCCAACCACAGCACCGGTCACAGCGCCGGCGAGCGTGCTCGAACCCGGCGCGGGCATCGCAACCACCCGGATACGCTGGTGGGGCGCGACATGCGGCTCGCTCGGATCAAAGCCCGTCTGTTTGACGGCCCACATGTGGCATTCGTAGCGGTCCCGGTCCGCCTGGACCGGACTCTGGCCGTTCGTCGGGTACACGAATACCTGTGTACCTTGCGGCTGCGCCTCCGCAGACGCTGATGTGTCCTCCCCAGGCGTGGTCGGAGCTCCCTGGGCCTGTTGCGGCTGTGGCGCCTCCTGCCGTGACGATGGCAATGGCGGTTCCGCGGCTGCTGACGGCGTAGCCGCACCGCTTGAGCCCGCAAGCGCCAGCACAAGAGCGGCGGCGGCCAGGTTAAGCTTTGAATATGACATACGTTCAACGCCCTCCTCGAGTGACAGCGTGTGGCGGTCGCACAGCATCGACGCCCTGCGATTGCAGCAGGCGCCTCAAGTGAAACGTATTGGGCCGTCAACGGCTGACGGGGTTCCGTAAATATTATTCTAGATTTGGGCGAGCCGTCCGGCGGCTGCCACCAGCGTCGCGTCGTCTTTTGCAAAGCAGAAGCGCAGGAGCCGTTCGCCGGGCGGATTCGTGACCGAGAACACGGACACTGGAATCGCTGCAACGCCAATCGTGCGAGTCAAATGCTCCGCGTACTCGACGTCGGGCAACTCGCTCAATTGCGCATAGTCCGCAAGTTGAAAATACGTCCCGGCGCTCGGTTTGAGTCGGAAGCGCGAAGAAGCCATGAGTGATGCAAAGCGGTCACGCCGCAACTGATAGAAAGCCGGCAATTCGAGGTAGTGCTCGGGACATTCGCGCAGAAAATCGGCGAGCGCGTACTGCATGGGCGTCACCACGGAGAACTGCACGAACTGGTGCACTTTGCGAAATTCGCGCGTGAGCTCCACAGAAGCGACGCAGTAGCCGACCTTCCATCCCGTGGTGTGGTAGGTCTTGCCGAACGAGGAAACCACGAAGCTGCGCGCCGCGAGCGCCGGGTTTCTGAGCATGCTCATGTGTTCGCGGCCGTCGAACAGAATGTGTTCGTACACTTCGTCGGACAACAGATAGAGGCCGTGGCGCGCGACGAGCTCCGCACAACGGCTGAGATCGTTTGCATCCCAGGCGGCACCGCTCGGATTGTGGGGCGTGTTGACCATCAACAGGCGCGTGCGCGGCGTTATCGCGTCAGCGACCCGCTGCCAGTCGACGCTGAAATCGGGCCGCCGCAGCGGCACCCGCACCATGCGTCCCCCGGCGAGCGTCACCGAAGGTTCGTAGGAATCGTAGGCGGGCTCGAGCGCGATCACCTCATCGCCGGCGCGTACGACGGCCTGGACAGCGCAGAAAATCGCCTCAGTGCCGCCGGCCGTTACTGTGATCTCATGCTCCGCATCCGCCGCGTGGCTGTACATGCGCGCGAGCTTGCGTGCAATCTCCTCGCGCAGCGCGGGAACGCCCGCCATGGGCGCATATTGGTTGCGCCCTGCGTTCAGGTGTTCCGTGACGAGCGCGCGCAGCCGCGCGGGCCCGTCGAAATCAGGGAAGCCCTGCGAGAGGTTGATCGCGCCGCAATCCGCCGCGAGCTTCGACATCACGGTAAAGATCGTGGTGCCGACAGCGGGCAGCTTGGACGCGAAGGAAGGTGTCACGCACCCGCTTCCGCAGCGGCGAGAGCCGCGCCGACAATGCCGCTCTCACTGGTGAGTTCCCCCGGCACGATGTTCGCCGGGCTCTGCAGAAGATGCCCGAATTCACGATAGTTTTCGGTGACGCCACCGCAGAGAATGAAGGTGCCCGGCCACAAGAGGCTGTGCATGTACTGCAGATACTCGTTGAGGGCGCCGGCCCAGGCTTCCCAGCTGAGTCCCCGTTTGATGCGCGCGCGGCCCGACGCAAGCTCTTCGGCGTCGACTCCTTTCATTATGAGATGACCGAACTCGGTATTCGGCACGAGCGTGCCGTCGACGAACACTGCGCTGCCGATGCCCGTGCCGAGCGTGAGTACGATCACCGTGCCGCCGAGACCGCGCCCCGCGCCCACGCGCATCTCCGCGAGACCGGCAGCGTCCGCGTCGTTGAGCAGCACGCACGGTCGGCCGAGCGCGCGGCCCAGCAGCGATGCGCCATCCGTGCCGATCCACGAACGATCGATATTGGCAGCAGTGCAGACCCGGCCCTGCCGCACGACGCTCGGCAGCGCGAAGCCAACGGCACCAGTGGTTGCAAAGCGGGCGGCAAGCTCGCGCGCAACTTCGACCACTGCCGCCGGCGTGGACGGCTGCGGCGTTGCGATGGCGATAGCGGGCGCCGCGAGCCGTCCCGCGGCGATATCGACCGGCGCTCCCTTGATGGACGAGCCGCCGGTATCGATGCCTAAGAGAATCATGGATTCAGTCTTTCGCGGGGTTGGGGTCCTGCCGATTCCCGGGCGAGCGGATCGTCTGAGAAGATCACTGGTTGGCAGCAATCGCCATTTGCACGTCGCGGTCGCGAATTCTTTCCTGGCGGCGCATCCACAGCGCCGCGAATATGACGCCGACCGAAACGATAGCGACCAGCACGGTCGCGAGCGCGTTGATTTCGGGGTTCACGCCGAGCTTCACCTTGGAAAAGATCAGCATGGGCAGCGTCGTCGCGCCCGGGCCGGAAACGAAGCTCGAGATCACGAGGTCATCCCATGACAGCGTAAAGGACAGGAGCCACCCTGACAGAATCGCGGGCAGGATGATCGGCAGCGTGATGACGAAGAAGACTTTGGTCGGATGCGCGCCGAGATCCATCGCGGCTTCCTCCAATGACTCATCGAACGTCGCGAGGCGCGATTGCACGATCACCGTGACGTAAGCCATGGAGAACGTCATGTGCGCAATCGTGATCGTCGTCATGCCGCGGCCGGCCGGCCAGCCGAAGAGCGACTCCATCGTCACGAACAGCAGCAGCAGCGACAGCCCCGTAATGACTTCCGGCATGACGAGCGGCGCCGATGTCATGCCCGCCAGGAGCGTGCGTCCGCGGAAGTGGCCGAAACGCGCAAGCACAAGGCCCGCCACCGTGCCGAGCACCACGGCGCCCGTCGCGTTCATCGCCGCGATCTCGATCGACAGTTTCGCGGAGTCGAGCAGTTGCTCGTTCGAGAACATCGAAAAGTACCACTTGAGCGTGGGCGAGTTATATGCGTCCCACACTGTCACCAGCTTCGAGTAGTTGAACGAGAACACGACCATGGAGATGATCGGTATGTACAAGAACGCGAAACCGAGCACCAGCGCGGTGAGAATGAAGACCGAGCGTTTGCCGATCATCGATGTGCCCGCATTTCACGGCCCTGGAAGTACTGGAACAGCATGATCGGTATGACGAGGAGCAGCAGCATCGCGATTGCGACCGCACTTGCCACCGGCCAATCGCGATTCGCGAAGAACTCATCCCACAGCACGCGTCCGATCATGAGCGTATCGGGGCCGCCGAGGAGCGCCGGAATCACGTACTCACCCACTGCCGGAATAAAGACCAGCATGCAGCCGGCGATGATGCCGGGAATCGACAGCGGCAGTGTGATCTTGAGAAACGCCTTGATCGGACGGCAACCGAGATCCGCGGCCGCCTCGAGTAGCGTCATATCCATCTTCTCGAGCGTCGAATAGAGCGGCAGGATCATGAACGGCAGATACGAATAGACGATGCCGAGATAGACCGCGAAATCGGTCTGCATCATCACGATCGGCTCCTTGATGACGCCAAGCGACAGCAGGATGTTGTTGATCACGCCGTTGTTCTTGAGGAGCCCGATCCAGGCATAGACGCGCAGCAGGAACGACGTCCAGAACGGCAGCACGATGAGGAGCAGCAGGATGTTGCGCGTCGAGGGTTTGGACCGCGCCATCCCGTAGGCCATCGGATAACCGATGAGCAGACACAGCAGCGTCGAGATGAAGGCGATCCGGACCGAACTGAGATACGCATTCTTGTAGAGCGCATCTTCGAAGAGGAAGCCGAAGTTCGACATCGTGAGCTTGATCTGCATCGTCGATGTCGTCACCCATTCCCAGAGCGGGGAGTACGGCGGCATCGCGATGCGCGATTCGGCGAACGAAATCTTCAGGACGATGATGAACGGGATGACGAAGAAGAAGATCAGCCAAAGATACGGGATCGCGATGACGAGCGGTCGGCCCGTTACGCGGCGCGCGATTCCCCTCGACACGCGGAATGCGGTGGTGTCGCGCAGCACGCGCCACCAGTAAACGATGCGGCCGTAGAGCGGGTCGTCCGATCGCGCCTTTGCCATACGTGCCTCGCGCCCGCTCTATTGAGTCACGATGACGGGGCTTTCAGCGTGCCAGTGCAGGAACACACGTTCATCCCATGTGTACTGGCTTTCCGAATCGCGATCCACGTTTGGCTGCGTGACACGCACGATGCGTCCGGTCCCGAGCTGTACCAGGTAGATCGACATGTCGCCCATGTAGGCGATTTCCTTGATGACGCCCGGCACGACGTTATCCGGCTGGCTCGGGCGCTCACGGGCAATGCGAATCTTTTCCGGGCGAATCGCCGCCCATACGGTGATGCCGGGCGCAGCGCTGATGCCGTGATCCACGAATATCGTGCCGCCGAGGTCATCCGAGGCTATGCGCACGTGGTCGGGTCGATCTTCGATGAGTCGGCCCTCGAACATGTTGACGCTGCCGATGAAGTCCGCGACGAAACGGGAATTGGGAAATTCGTAGATCTCGGAGGGCGTTCCGACCTGCACGATCTCGCCGTGATTCATCACGCCGATGCGCGACGCGAGCGTCATCGCCTCCTCCTGGTCGTGCGTGACCACCACGAACGTGACGCCGAGCTGTTCCTGAATATTGACGAGCTCGAACTGCGTGTGTTCACGCAGCTTGCGATCGAGTGCACCGAGCGGTTCGTCGAGCAGCAGGAGCTTCGGGCGCTTCACGAGCGAGCGCGCGAGGGCGACACGCTGGCGCTGACCGCCGGAAAGCTGATGCGGTTTGCGACGCGCGAACTGCGCCATCTTGACGATGGCGAGCATGTCATCGACGCGCTTGCGAACATCGGCCTTTGATCGCCCTTCCTGCCTGAGGCCGAAGGCGATGTTGTCTTCGACCGTCATGTGCGGAAAGAGCGCGTAAGACTGGAACATCATGTTGACGGGGCGGTTGTAAGGCGGGATGCCGCTCATATCCTGGCCATCGATCGACATCGAGCCGGAAGACGTCATCTCGAACCCAGCCAGCATCCTGAGGAGCGTCGTCTTGCCGCAACCAGAGCCGCCGAGCAGGCAGAAGATTTCGCCCTGATAGATTTTCAGGGAAACGTTGTTGACCGCGACGAAGTCACCGAACTTCTTGGTGACGCGATCGATGACCACATACGGTTGCGCTTTGGGATCGTTCCAGGGCGCGCCGCGACCCTGAGCCTGTCGGGGATTGGCTGACATGACACCTTGAGCCTTTTACTTGGCCTCGAGCTTGTTCTTGTTATGGTCGGCGCCTCAGGCATCTCGCGCTGGGGCGTCGAAGTCCGCGGCCAGTCCGGACTTGAAGCCGGACTGGCCGCTCGATCCTAGGTCTCGCGGGTCAGCCTATTGACCGGTCTTGAAGGTCGTCCACGCCCGATTCTCGAGGCGGCTGTACTCCTGCGACTCGGCGAGGTGCGGGAACAGTTTCTTGCGCACGTCGGCCGGCGGATAGATGTTCGGATCGTTCTTGATCTCGTCCTTCACGTACTGCAGCGCCGCGGCGTTGCCGTTCGCGTATTTCACCGTGTTCGTGACAGCGGCGATCACTTGCGGGCGCAGCACGTAGTCGAGGAAGAGATGCGCGTTGTTCGGGTGCTTCGCATCCGCAGGAATGGCGAGTGTGTCGAACCACATGATCGCGCCCTCCTTCGGAATGAAGTAGGCGAGCTGCACGTCCTTCTTCGCTTCCTCCGCGCGGCCCTTGGCGATGAAGACGTCGCCGCTCCAGCCAAGCGACACGCAGATTTCACCGTTCGCAAGATCGTCGATGTACGACGAGGAATGGAGGTACTTGATGTACGGGCGGACCTTCTGCAGCGCGGCGGCGGCGGCCTTCAGGTCATCCGGGTTTTCCGTGTTCGGATCCTTGCCGAGCGAGATCAGCACCGAGTCGAACACCTCGGACGGCGCGTCGAGCATCGTGATGCCGCACTTCTGCAGCTTCTTGGCATTGGCCGGGTCGAGAATGAATTGCCAGCTATCGGGTTTATAGTCGTTACCGAGTGCGGCCTTCACTTTCTTGACGTTGTAGCCGATGCCAGTCGTACCCCACTGCCAGTCGATCGCGTGTTCGTTGTTCGGGTCGTGCTTGGCGATCAGGGCGCTGATTTCCGGATCCGCATTCTTCAGGTTCGGAAGCTTCGACTTGTCGAGCTTCAGGAACACGCCCGCCTTGATCTGGCGCTCGAGGAAGTTTGCCGACGGGACGACGATGTCGTAGCCCGTGCTGCCGGCGAGGAGCTTCGTCTCGAGCACTTCATTGCTGTCGAACGTGTCATACGTGACCTTGATGCCCGTCTCCTTCTCGAAGTTCGGGATCGTGTCCTCGGCGATGTAATCCGACCAGTTGAAGATGTGGAGCACCTTCTCCTCGGGAGCGGCCACCGGTGCCGGCGTTGCGGCAGATGTCGCGGCCGTCTGTTCCTCTTTCTTGCCGCAGCCCGCGAGTGCAAGCACGGCGAGCGTCAATGGAATGCTGAAGCGGATCATGCGCATCATGTGAATCTCCTGGGAGTCGACCGGTAGGGTCAGTCCCACCCTGCTCGTTGATTCTGGCTTTTTTTACTGGACCGTTCGTGTTGTCGTCGTCGAATTCGTTCGGGCGATGCCCCTGATACGGGGTCGAATCGTTAGCGTCAATTTATACATGAGCGTGTCTGCAAAAGGTAGCACCGCCGGCGGCTGCCCTAGCTTACTTCATGGGGCTGCTTCAAAGCCGGCCCCGGTTGCCGAGCTCCGCGAGCGTCATGTCAAGACTCAGCCGTGCCTTTTGCACCAACTCGTCCACCTCGGCCCGGGTAATGACCAGGGGCGGTGCAATCAGCATCGAATCGCGGGTGGCGCGCATGACAAGGCCGTTCTCGATGCACAGGTCGCGGCAAATGCCGCCCGCCTCGCCACGCTTGTCGAAAAACGCGCGGGTCTTCTTGTCCTGCACGAGCTCGAGCGCGCCGATCATCCCGGCAATGCGGGCTTCACCTACCAACGGATGTTCCGCGAGCGTCAGCCAGCGTTCGGCAAGGTAGGGGCCGATGTCGTCTTTCGCCCGTTCCACCAGGTGCTCGCTGCGCAGGATGCCAATATTGGCGATGGCGACCGCGCAAGCGACTGGATGGCCGGAGTAGGTGAAGCCGTGATGGAATTCGCCGCCCTTGCCGATCAGTACGTTGGCGACATCATCGTGCATCAGCACGCCACCGATCGGCAGATACCCCGAGGACAAGCCCTTGGCGATGGTCATCAGGTCGGGACGAAAGCCGAAGTACGTCGAGCCGAACCATTCGCCGGTGCGCCCAAAGCCGCAGATCACCTCATCCGCCACCAGCAGGATGCCGTGCTTGCGGCAGATGCGTTCGATCTCGGGCCAGTAGGTGCGCGGGGGAATGATGACGCCGCCTGCGCCCTGGATGGGTTCGCCAATGAATGCGGCGACCCGCTCGGCGCCCAGCTCAAGAATCTTGCGCTCGAGGGCGGCGGCCGCCCGCAGGCCGAATTCATCGACGCTGAGGCCGCCACCGTTCTGGTACCAGTAGGGCTGTTCGATGTGCACGATGCCCGGGATCGGCAGGCCCCCTTGCTCATGCATCAGTTTCATGCCGCCGAGACTTGCCCCCGCCACCGTACTGCCGTGATAGGCGTTTTCGCGACTGATGATGATGGAGCGCTGGGGCTGGCCCTGTACCGCCCAATAGTGGCGCACCATGCGCAGGATCGTGTCGTTCGCTTCGGAACCGGAGCCGGTGAAGAAGACGTGGTTGAAGCCCGGTGGCGTCACTTCGGACAACACGCGCGCGAGCTCGATCGCCGGCGGATGCGCGCACTGGAAGAAGCTGTTGTAGAACGGCAGCTTGAGCATCTGGCGGCGCGCGGCTTCCACCAGCTCCTCGCGGCCATAGCCGACATTCACGCACCACAGGCCCGACATCGCGTCGAGCGTCTTGTGCCCCTCGGTATCCCACAGATAAACACCCTTGGCGCGCGTGACGATACGCGCGCCCTTGGCGGCGAGATCGCTGAAATCCGTGAACGGATGCAGATAGTGCGCCGTATCGAGGCGCTGCCAGTCGGCGGTTGAACGCGATGTAGTTGAATTCATGTTGCGTCTCGACACCCTCACCCGCCCTTCGGGCACCCTCTCCCGCCGAGCGGGAGAGGGACAGGGTGCGGGTGTTCTTGTCTTATACGTTCAGCAGCAGGTGCTCACGCTCCCAGGAGCTGATCACCTGCAGAAAGGTTTCGTATTCGTTGTCCTTGACGGCGCTGTACGCCCGCACGAAGCGCTCGCCGAACACCTCGACGAGCGGCTTGCACTCGCGCAGCAGGCGCAGCGATTCGGCGAGAGTGCGCGGCAGCGAGAAAGGCAGGCTGTAGGCGCTGCCGGAAATGGGTTCGGTCGGTTTCAGGCCTTCCATCATGCCGAGATAGCCGCAGGCAAGCGACGCTGCGATCGCAAGATAGGGATTGGCATCCGCTCCAGGCACGCGATTCTCAACGCGACGCCCCGCCGGCGCGGACATCGGTACGCGCAGACCCGCGGTGCGATTGTCATAGCCCCAATGCGCGTTGATCGGCGCCGAGTTGCGCGGCGTGATGCGCCGATAGGAATTCACGTTCGGGGCAAAGAGCGACATCGCCGGAGCGAGATATTTCTGCAGGCCCGCAATGTGGGAGAAGAAGAGCTGCGTTGGCGAGCCATCCGGATTGGAAAAGATATTCTGCCCCGTCTTCTTGTCGACGATGCTCTGATGCAGGTGCATCGCGCTGCCCGGCTCGCGCGCGTGCGGCTTCGCCATGAAGGTCGCATACATCTTGTGGCGGAGCGCTACTTCGCGCGCCGTCCGCTTGAATAGAAACGCCTGATCCGCCAGCAGCAGCGGATGTCCGTGCAGCAGATTGATTTCCATCTGCGCCGCGCCGGCTTCGTGAATGAGCGTATCGATCGCAAGTTCCTGCGCTTCGCAGAAGGCGTACATGTCGTCGAACACAGGATCGAATTCGTTGACGGCCGCAATGCTGTAGGACTGGCGTCCAATCTCCGGCCGGCCGGAGCGGCCGATCGGTGGCTTCAACGGATAGTCCGAGTCGGTATTCGGCTCGATGAGAAAGAACTCGAGCTCGGGCGCAACCACCGGCTCCCAGCCATGTTGCGCATAGAGTTCGATGACGTGCTGCAGCACGTAGCGCGGCGCCATCGTGACGGGGCGGCCATCGGAGTAAAAGCAGTCGTGAATCACCTGCGCGGTGGGTTCCGCAGCCCACGGCACAACGGAAATGGCGTTGGGGTCGGCCTTCAGCACGATGTCGATTTCCGACGGGCTGATCGCGCTGTCATCGTCCGGATAATCGCCGGTCACCGTCTGCAGGAAGATTGCTTCCGGTAGACGCATGCCCTCATCTTCGGCGAATTTCTCCGCAGGCATGACTTTGCCGCGCGCGATGCCGGCCATATCCGGAATAGTCGCCTCGACTTCCTGGATGCCGTGTTCCTTGAAAAACTGCTGGATCTTGCTCGTCATCGGACCCTTCTTTCAGCTCGCTCCCTGGCCCGCTGGCTTGCGGCTTCGCCGAATGCCTTGAACATGGCCTGGGATGCTGGATTCCTCATTACCTTCCACTCGGGGTGCCACTGCACCGCGAGCGCAAAACTGCGCGCGTCGGACACCCGAAACGCCTCGATCACGCCGTCTGGCGCACGCGCCTCGACCAAGGCGTGCGGCGCCAGGCGCTCAACGCCCTGGCCATGCAGCGAATTGACAAGCACCCGATCCTTGCCGATCAGGCGCTGCAGCAGGCCGCCGCGCTCGAGTTCGACGTCATGCGCCGGACCAAAGCGTCCCTCGACGCCGCCCGACTCGTCGGCCCGGTGATCCGCGAAGCCTTCGATCTCATGGATCTTCTGATGCAGCGTGCCGCCGAGCGCCACGTTCATCTCCTGAAATCCGCGACAAATGCCGAATACCGGCACGCCGCTCGCGATCGCCTGAGGTATGAGCGGCAGCGTAGTCGAGTCGCGCGCCGCGTCGTGCAGCGTTCCGGCATCGCTCGCCGGCCCCTGATAATGATGCGGCTCGACATTGCTCAAGCTCCCCGTCAACAGCAGGCCGTCGAAGCGATCGATCAGGTCCTCGAAGTCGTACAGATCGCCAAACGCCGGAATCAGAACCGGCGCGCAGCCGGCGCCATCGATCACGGCGAGCAGGTACTCCTCGCGGACGAGGTGCCAGTAGTAGTCACCAACGACACGCCGGTCGCACGGGACTCCGACGATAGGTTTACGTGAAGGCATGACTGTTTAGAATTTTAAACGGTCCGCTGATTTGCGAATCCGTTTAGCGGTCCGCATTGAAGCACAGGGACCCTCATCCTGTCGTGCCTTGACAATTTCGGGGTCTCTCATGGCCTTTTTTCCTAGGCTCAGCCTCATTTGTGGCGGCGCGGCAAGCTTGCCTGGGGACGCATGCCCCCGGTATTCTGCCCGCCCCGTTGGCATGGCCGACGACACAAAATCTTAAACGGCGAGAACGGTCATGAGCGACGCCGTTGCGATCCAAACGGTCCCCGATTTCCTCGCACGCCACCCGGCGACGCGCTTTGTGGACGTGCTGCTGGCCGACTCGAGCGGCGTGCTGCGTGGCAAGCGCGTTACCATCGAGGAACTGCCCGGCGTCTTCTTAAAGGGGCTCTATCTCCCGGGCTCCATGTTTGCGCTCGACGTGCTCGGCGGCACGATCGAAGCGACTGGATTGGGTTTCGACGACGGCGACGCCGACCGCGCGTGCCTGCCAATCGCCGGCACGCTGCTACCGGTCCCCTGGCTCGATCCAAGCGTCGCGCAGCTGCAGGTCGCCATGCACGAGGTCGATGGCCGTCCGTTCTTTGGTGACCCGTACCACGTGCTCGGTGCGATTGTGCAGCGCTGCTCCAGCCTCGGTCTGACACCGGTCATTGCCATCGAACTGGAGTTCTATCTGGTGGATCGGGAGCGCGTCGGTGGCATGCCGCAACCGCCGGCGTCACCGCGCACCGGGCGACGCGAATACCGGACGCAGATCAATTCCATGGAGGATCTCGACGATTATTCCGCGGTACTCGCCGAAATCGCGGCCGCGTGCACCGCGCAGGACGTGCCCATGGGCTCGGCACTCGCTGAATACGGTCCGGGCCAGTTCGAAGTGAACCTGCACCATGTCGCGGACGCTCAGCGCGCCTGCGATCATGCGATTCGCCTGAAGCGTCTCGTCAAAGGTGTCGCGCATCGTCATGGCATGGAAGCGACGTTCATGGCGAAACCGTATCGCGATATGGCAGGCAGCGGCACCCACGTACATGTGAGTCTGCTCGATCGCGACGGGCGGAATATTTTCGCGAGCGATGACGCTCTCGGGAGCGAGCGCATGCGGCAAGCGGCCGCGGGACTCCTCGCCACCATGGCCGACGGCATGGCGGTATTCGCGCCGAATGCCAACTCGTACCGCAGGCTCCGGCCCGAGTCCTACGTGCCGATGACGCCGAGCTGGGGTCTCAACAATCGCGGCGTCGCCGTGCGCGTGCCAGTGAGCGATGCGTCGAACCGCCGTCTGGAGCACCGCGTCGCGGGCGCGGACGCCAATCCGTACCTGCTTGCCGCCTGGGTGCTCGCCGGCATGCACCATGGCATGGAGCAGCGCCTGCCCGCGCCGGCGCCCCTGGTCGGCAATGCCTACAAGGACAGCGCCACGATGCTGCCGACGCATTGGGCAACGGCGTTCGAGCGTTTTGAGCGCAGCGCATTTGCACGCGAGTATCTGGGCGAACGCTTCGTCGCGCTCTACGCATCCACGCGCCGCGGTGAGCTCGAGGATTTCTCGAGCCGTGTGAGTCCACTCGAGATCGAGTGGTACCTGCGTGGAATCTAGTGTCATGACCGGGACCCCAGGAGCGCGGCACATAGACTCGCACTACGCTGCAACCGCCCACGCGACCGATGGCTATCCGGCGCTTGCCGGAGATGTCGACTGCGACGTATGCGTCATCGGCGGCGGCATCGCCGGCGCATCGTCGGCGCTGCATCTCGCTGAACGCGGCTATCGCGTAGTGCTGCTTGAACAGCACCGCATCGGGTGGGGCGCCTCCGGGCGTAGCGGCGGGCAGGCGCTGTTCGGTTTCGCGAGCGCCCAGGACAAGCTCGTGCGCTACCTGGGCGCCGGCGACGCGCGGAAGTTATTCGATGTCACCGTCGAAGGCATCGACCTGATCCGCGAGCTGATCGGGAAATATGCGATCGACTGCGACTGGCGTTCCGGGCAGATGCACGCGGCGATCAAGCCGAGGCAGTGCGATGAGCTGCGCGGCTGGGTGGATGAGCTCGCGGCGCTCGGTTATCGCTCCACCCGCTTCGTCGAGCGCGCCGAAATGCCGTCGATGATCGCAAGCGAGCGCTACCTCGGCGGTGTCTACGACTCGAACAGCGGACATCTGCATCCGCTCAATTACACGCTCGGCCTTGCGGCGGCGGCGGCGCAACGCGGCGTGCGCATCTTCGAAGGCACCCGGGCGCTCCGCTACCGCAACGGCGCGCGCGTCATCATTGATACGCCGCACGGCGCCGTGCGAGCGAGTCACCTGGTGCTCTGTGGCAATGCCTACATCAACGGTCTGTCACAGGAACTCGCTTCCCGCATCATGCCGGTCGCGACCTACATCATCGCCACAGAACGCCTTGGAGCGGACCGGGTACGCGCGCTGATCCCGAACAATATGGCGGTCACCGACATTAACTGGATTCTCGATTACTTCCGCCGGTCGGCGGACGATCGGTTGCTGTTCGGCGGCCGGGTGAGCTACTCGGGACTCGATCCGCTCAACACAACGCATGCGACCCGTGCCCGTATGCTGCGCGTCTTCCCGCAGCTCGCAGACGCGCGCGTCGAGTACGCATGGGGCGGTTTCGTCGACATCACGTTGAATCGCGCCCCGAACTTCGGGCGGCTCGCGCCGAACGTTTATTTTCTGCAGGGATTCTCCGGGCACGGCATCGTGCTCACCGGCATCGCGGGGAAGCTGATCGCGCAGGCGGTCGCCGGCACGGCGGAGCGCTTTGATCTGTTCGCGCGAATTCCGCACACGTCGTTTCCGGGTGGGCGCTTGTTGCGGCGGCCGGCGCTGGTGCTTGCGATGCTCTATTACCGCCTGCGCGATCTGCTCTAGCCTGCCAACGGCAGCCGACGCAGCAGAAAGCAGTGATGCACGCGCGCGTTGCGCGCGAAATCACGCGGGATGGTCCTTGCGGTCATGTCCTCGATCGAAAACTCCTCGAGAGCGGCGCGATCGAGACGGAACTTCGTGAAATTATTCGCGAACACGAGCACGCCACCCGGCGCGAGCAGGGCGGCGGCTTTCCTGATGAGATCCACGTGGTCGCGTTGCACGCTGAAGTTTCCCTGCATGCGCTTGGAGCGTGAAAAGGTCGGCGGGTCGATGAACACGACGTCGTAGCAGCGGTCCGCGCGGCGCGGCCACGGATGCTCGAGCCATTCGAGACAATCCGCGCGCACGAATTCGTGGCGCTCGCCCGTGAAGCCGTTCAATTTCATGTTGCTCTCGGCCCAATCGAGGTAGCGGTTCGACATGTCGACGGTGGTCGTCGACGTTGCGCCACCCGCCGCGGCGAACACGGTCGCACTGCCGGTGTATGCGAACAGATTGAGAAACCGTTTGCCCTGTGACAAGTCGCGCAGCAGAGCACGCGTCGGCCGGTGATCCAGGAATAGTCCCGTGTCGAGGTAGTCGTGGAAGTTGACGAGAAACTTCAGGCCCGCTTCTTCCACTTCGTGATACTGAGAGCGTTCATCGAGCCGCTCGTACTGTTCACCCTCCTTCTGTTTTCGGCGTCGGCGGTAGACGATGTGTTCGTTGTCGAGACTCAATGCCGCTGGCAGCGCCGCCAGCGCCTCCGCGCGCCGCTGCCGCACGCCCGCCTCGGCAATGCTGTCTGGCGCTTCATATTCCTGAACGCACGCCCAACGCTCGCCACCACTCTTATATATATCGATCGCGAACGCGTACTCGGGCATATCCGCGTCATACAGGCGATAGCAGCTCACATTCGATTCGCGCACCCAGGCCGAGAGTGATTTCAGATTCTTGGCAAGGCGGTTGGCGAACATCTGCGCGCCCGGACTCGCCGCGTGCGCGGCGATACGCTCTTCGCGCGCCGCCGCGCTCGTATCGCGGAACCAGCGTTCCTTCAGGTCAAAACGCAGGAGCCGGCATTCGATCGTGCCATTCCACAATGTGTGCGTGCGGCGCGCTGCGATACCGAGCCGTTGACCGAGCGCCGGATTTGCAGCGAGGACCGCGGCCTGCCAGCCGGCGAACTGCGTCTTGAGTTTCGCGCCGAGCAGTTCGTAGAGTTCCGGCAATCCGCTTGCCGCGCCGATGCGCTCGCCGTAAGGAGGATTCACGGCCAGCAGGCCGGCGCTCGCACCGGGATTTTCCAGATCCGCGAGCTCCTGGCGCTCCACGTGCACGAGCCCCGTGAGGCCGGCGCGGTCGATCGCCGCGAGTGCTGCTGTCACGGCATCCCGATCGTGATCGAAACCGAGAATGCGGTTGTGGTTGACGTTGCCCGCTGTGGCGCGCGTCCTTGCTTCGGCAAGAATGCGCGCCCAGAGCGCCGCGTCGTGACCGCGCCAGCGCAGGAAGCCAAAGTAGGTACGCAGCAGACCTGGCGCGCGATCGAAGGCGATCAGCGCCGCCTCCACCGGAAACGTGCCGGAGCCGCACATGGGATCGACGAAAGCACCGCCCGCGCTTGCGATGTCCGCCCAGCCCGCGCGCAACAAGATGCCCGCCGCGAGATTTTCCTTCAGCGGTGCTGCGCCGGTGGCCCCGCGATAGCCCCGCTTGTGCAGGGCGTCGCCGGAGAGATCGATACTGACGGTTGCGACGTCACGATAGACGTACACATTGACGCGGATGTCCGGCTGCTTCGTGTCGACGTCCGGGCGGATGCCGGTGACCTCGCGGAGCTGATCGACGATCGCGTCCTTGGTCTTGAGGGCACCGTATTGGTTGTGCGTCAGCCGCGACAGCGTGCTTGCGAATTCGCAGGCAATCGAGCCTTGCGAACTGACGTGTCGCCGCCAGTCGATGCTGCGCACACCCGCGTAGAGCTCTTCGGGTGTGCCCGCCGGAAACTCACCGAGCTTTAGCAGCACGCGGCTTGCGACGCGCGACCACAGACACAAGCGATAGCCGGTCTCGAGCGTGCCTGTCACGCGTAGACCGCCTGCCGCTTCGCGGGCGTCAACGGCGCCCGCGGCGAGCGCTTCTACACGAGCGAGATCCGCGAGGCCAGGTGGCGTCGTCACGAAGAATTCGAGTGACTCGGTCGTTGCCTGTCGGTCATCAGCGGCAGCTCGCGCACGGCTCTACGCTGCGGGCGCGCAAGGTAGT
>JBGPLJ010000031.1:0-18886 GCA_041486385.1 Steroidobacteraceae bacterium | reverse complement strand
GATGACGAAGACCTCCGGATTGATGCCGGTCACTTCCGGGCACGAGCGGTACCACACGGTGACACGCCGCTCATGCTCGATGACGGCGCGCGTGCGCATCTGATTGACGAGCACCACGATCGGATCGGGCGCCTGTTCGCGCCCGGCGAACCACCAGACGCCGACCGCGATGACGGTAACCAGCCCGGCAAGCATCAGCGCCTTGCGAATCATTGACATCGCAGCTCCTGGCAGTCGCATTCCTGCGGACGACGCAGAATCATAGGCGGCGCGCGCGCCCCGGCCTACTGTTCGCCTCTGTTACCATAACAAATACACCGATGTCTTCAGCCACGACCAGCCGCCTGCACGGCATCACCTCCATGCTCGCTGCGGCGCTCTTCTTCTGCGGCATGGATGCGATCCTGAAACTCTTCGCCGGCCACTACCCGCCCATGCAGGTAAGCGCGATGCGCGGAGCGGCTTCCATTCCATTCATTGTGGTGCCGCTCGTCGTGACCGGCCGGCTGCGGGAACTCCGCCCGGTGCGCTGGCCTTTGCATCTGGCGCGCGGCGCGCTCGGCGTCGGCATGCTGGTAGCATTCGTTTACGCCGTGCGCTCGCTGTCACTAGCCAATGCCTATGCGGTCTTTCTGGTGGCGCCGCTTCTGATCGCGGCACTGTCGGTACCTTTCCTTGGCGAACACGTCGACGGCAAACGCTGGCTGGCGATCCTGATCGGGCTCGGCGGTGTACTCGTCATGCTGCGGCCTTCGGCGGGCGGGCTCATATCGTTCGGAGCGCTGGCGGCACTCGCAGCGGCGGTCGGTTATTCGTGCTCCGCGATCCTTTCACGAATCCTCCTGCGCACGGACACAACTGCGAGTCTCGTCCTCGGATTCCTCCTGAGTCTCACGGTGGTTGCCGGCCTCATCGCGCTTCCCAACTGGGTCGCGCTCCGAATCGACGACTGGGGGTGGTTGCTCGGCGTCGGTTTACTCGGCGCGCTCGGCCAGCACTTCGCCATTGATGCCTTCCGGCATGCGCCCGCCTCGGTGCTGGCGCCCTTTGAATACACGGCGCTCCTCTGGGGTGCGCTAATAGACTGGTTCGCATGGCATACCCTGCCGTCCGCGAACGTGTTCGTGGGCGGCGGCATCGTGGTTGTGACGGGCATCTACCTGGTGCGGCGGGAGAGCCTGGCCGTAACGACGTTGCCTGCATCCGGTTGAAGCTGTCAGCCGAGCATCACGCGTCGCCGCTGTGTTGCGGCAGCGAGTCCGTGATTTCAAACCACGGCGCTTTATCCGCGACGAAAATATGCAGCGCGGGACGCACGCCTGGGTCATCGTCGAGCACACCGAGCGCAAGTGCGAAACGCGCGGGCGCGGCACGATGCAGATATTGCAGGGTCGATCCGCAGCGTGAACAGAACGTGCGGGTAACTTCAGGCGACGACGCGAATCCCCGCACGAGATCTTCTCCAGTCAACCAGCGAAACGACTCGCGCTGCACGCCGACGTAGCTGCCAAAGGCCGCACCATGCGCTTTTCGGCACATGGTGCAGTGGCAGTGCGATGCCCGATCAAGACCGCCCGAGATTTGAAAACTCACGCCACCGCACAGACAACTTCCTCGAATCATCGACTGCTCCTCATCGGCAAGCCCGGTCTCGAGCATCGGTTTGTACATAATCCAGCGCGTCCGCTCAATCGGAACCTGCGTCAAGGTTCGAAAAAGCCGTGTCCGCGACACTGCGCGACGCCCCCGGAGCCTCGCCCGCTCCGGCCCAATGGTTCGCAGTTGTTGCCGCTACTTACTCGAGGTGTCTCGATGTTCACGGTTCGTCTTGCCGCCGCGGCGCTCGTCGCCGTCAGTCTCGTGGGTTGTGCTTCCGAGGAGCGCATCGCGCAGATGCCCGGTTGCCACTCGGAGGTGATCGTCGAGATCGGCACCACCGGATTTGATCTTGGCCGCGATTACAACCTCAAGGATCTCGCGAAAGACACGCGTACGAACCTGAGCTACGACCGCTGGCTCGGCGGCCGCCGCTATCTCCTCGGACTCCAGACCCGCAAGAGCGCAGACAAGTGCAGCGCCGCCCTCGCACGCCTGCGCAAGGATGATCGCGTTACTTCAGCCGAACTCGACGAGCGCCGCAGCGCCGATTCCGGCTGGGGCTGGTCGTCGAACTCGCAATAGGAATCGAGGCCTCAGGGCTGAGCGAGCTCCAGCACGTCGCCGGATCCATTGCCCAGCATCTGCCTGCGGACGAGCGGTACAGGCGGGCCTCCGTAACTCAGGAACTGATCGTGGAACTGCTTCCACGCGGCGCGCCCGCCGCGGCTGGCCGTCCAGTCGCCGCGCAGCTTGCGGATCATGAGCTTGCCCAGCGTGTAGTTGAGATACGCGGGATCGTAGACGCCGCGCGCGGCTTGCTGGCGGGCATTGCCAGGATCACGGAAAGCCTGTTCGCGAAACATCTTGTCGCAATCCGCCGGTGGCTGGCCGCGCGCGTGTATCGAAATCGCGCAGAGGTAGCGGACGTTGCGCGTGAGCGCCTGCTGCAGCTGCCCGATATGCGTCGCCGCATCACCCGCGCCGAGCCCCGCTTCCCACATCATTTCCTCGCTGTAGTGCGCCCAGCCTTCCGCGAATGCATACCCGACAAACAACTGGCCAAAGCGCCAGGACGCGCGATTCGAATGCAGGAATTGCAGGAAATGGCCGGGCCACACTTCGTGCACGGAAGTAAAGAGCAAGGTGCTCTCGGATGGAATATAGGCGGCCTGTTCGGCTGCACTCCAAGCGGCATCCGGTGGCGCAACGTTGTAGACCGAGGGCAGATTCTTCTCATACGGCCCCGGAATATTGATGAAGGCGAAGTTCGACCGGGCATAGGGGGGCGCCTCCGCGACTTCCGCCTGTTCCGTGCCGGGGATGCTGACGAGATCGTGCTCCACGATGAAAGCCCGCAGCTTCGGCAGTTGGGCGCGCGCAGCCTCGACCGTTCCGCCTGAGGGTTTACGCGCGCCCACTTTGGCAACGCACTCCTCGAGTGTCTTGCCCTTGAGATAGTCGACACAAGCTTCCCGCAACGCCTGGAGATTGCGCTCGAGGTCCGCGCGGCCGGCGTTTTCAAGTTGCTCGAGCGTCAGATCGACGCCCTCAGTGTCATGCACCATTTTTGCAAAGAGATCCGGCCCCAAAGCAAAACTTGGCAGGGACGATGGCAACTGGGACTTGAGGTACGCCGTGAGATCGCGCATGGCCGTGATGGCTTTGGCGTTCCCCGCGGCGAAGTCGGCCTTGAGCTTGGGGTCCGTCACGCTGCCGAAGGCTGCCGGCACATCCTTCTCGAAATAGTCGGCGAGCCCGCCGAACGAGTCAATGCCGTAGTTCAAAAGGGTCTTCGCCATCGGCATCGAGAGATTCGCCCGCGCGTCAGCAGCGACCCGCGGCACTTCATTGGCGTACTTGGTGAACGCGGCCATGCGCACGTCCGCGGATGCGTAGTGGCGCTCGATGTACGGCGACGGCTCGAGAGCATCGACGTAGAAGGCGGGGTTCCAGAAGGGACGCCGTGCGGCATCGAGCCAGTAGAGATCCTTATCGACGACGGCGACGACGTAGTCGCGCTGAAAGCGCTCTTCGGCCGACAAGTTGCTCTCGAAGAACGCGACGGCCTGGCGCCGTTCACCGCGCATACGCTCGATCTCGGCGGCAATTCCCGCCGCGCTGGTGGCGGGAATCTGGCCATCGAACTCGTGCCGTCCCGCATTCACTGCGAAATCCGGGTGTGCCTTGAAATAACTCTCGGTGAAGTCATCGACGTACTTTGCCCAGCGTTCGTTACCGCCGCTCGACGCAGCTGGCCCGCCTTGACTGCAGGCGGCGAGTGCAAACACCAGCAGGAACAGCAGGCCGGCGCCGGCTGCGCGAAGATTCGATGGATTCACTGCACTCTCCCGTTCGCTGTTCACGCGCTCTTGGCTGCTGCGTTCGCAGCCCTGTTCGGGTCCTGCTTGCGGCGCTTCAACTCGAGGAACAGCGCGCCGAGGCCCGTCATGACGACGATCGGCCACACCAGCATGCCAACGCCCGGGATGCGCCGCAGGAATCCAACGACGACGATGGCAAGCGCAAGCGCCAGAATCTGCCAGCCCACGCCAGCCACATGCGTCGGCGCAAAGCGCGCGAGCGCCCACTGACCGAGCGCAACGAGGCCCGAAACGTAGCCGAGCAGCAACGCCAGCAGATAAGCGAGCAGCAAGGCGACGGCGAGTGGCAGGCCGATGATCGTGATCGCGCACAGGACCATTACACATGGTGTAGCAAACAAGGCGAGCGCACCCCAGCCAAAGGACGCTCCTGTTTGCTCACGCCATCGCGCCAGGACCCGTGTGCCGAGCGTCGGCCACGCGAGAATCAGGATGATCCCGACGATTAGCACCCCCAACCAGTTGGTGCTGCGCGAGCCCACTCTATGGCCTGCCCAGCCATGCGACCAGTCCTCGGACATGACCTCGACACGTCCGTCAATGCGGGCCGCGGGATCGATAGTCGCGCCCTCATCCGCGTGATAGCGCAGGCGACCTGAAATTCGCGCGTTCGGTCCGACAATGAGCTCGCGAGCGCGTACTGTCGCGTCGCCGCCGATGGGTCCGTTGAGATTCACGCGGCCGCCGGCGACGTTCACATCGCCAGCGACTTTGCCGGCGATATCGACCTGCCCTCCCGCAAGGCTCGCGTTGCCGGCGACGACCGCCGTTGGCCCGATGGTCAGCTGTCCGCCGGCGAGGCGGGCGTTGTGGCCGATGCTGCCGTTGACGACGACATTTCCGCCCACCGCATACAAATCTTCGCGCGTATCTCCGTTGACCGATATCTGACCACCCAGCATGACTGCGTCACCATGCACGCGCGCCGACGCGTCAATGCGCCCTCCCGCGAGCACAGACGCCCCGCCGACATCGCCCGCGGTCGAAATCCGGTCTCCGGCCATGAACGTATCGCTGCGTTTATCCGCAGGCGCAGGCGCAGCAGCCGGCGCAGGCGCCGGAGCAGCTGCAGGCGCACCCGGCTCATCAGCGATGGCGGAACCCGCAAAGGAAAACATAGCGAGCAACGCAATTGCGCAGGCACGGTGGCTCAACATGGATGCTCCTCCTATCGTTATGGGTAATTGGTTATGGGTAATGGGTTCTTGGTTACTGGCGAGTAGCGAGCTTCGCAAGATAAGCGGCGAAGTCCGCGCCGATCTCCGGATGACGCAAGGCGAATTCGACGCCGGCCTGCATGTAACCGAGTTTGGTGCCGCAGTCGTAGCGCTTGCCGCTGAACCGATACGCCCAGACGCGCTCATCGGCGAGCAGTGCCGCAATGCCGTCGGTGAGTTGAATTTCGCCACCGGCGCCACTCCCAATGGCCGCGAGCTTGTCGAAAATTCTCGGCGTCAGAATGTAGCGCCCGACAACTGCAAGCGTCGAAGGCGCCACCTGCGGCTTGGGTTTTTCCACCAGGCTCTGGATCTCCTCGACGCTTTGCTTGCCGCCACGCACGTCGACGATGCCGTACTTGTCCGTGTCAGTCGGTGGAATTTCCTCGACACCGAGGACGCTCCCGCGCCGCTCGCGGTAAACCTCCGCCATTTGCGCGAGACAGGGCACTTCGGCGTGGATCAGATCGTCCGCCAGATGTACGAAGAAGGGTTCGCCACCGACGACCGGGCGGGCGCACAGCACCGCATGCCCGAGGCCCAGGGGCGCCGGCTGGCGAATGTACACGCAGCATGCGGAGCGCGGCAGGATACCGCGCAGCGAACTGAGGAGTTCCTGCTTGCCTTGCGCTTCGAGCGCGGCCTCGAGCTCCGTGTCGGAATCGAAATGATCTTCGATGGCGCGCTTGGAGCTGCCGGTGATGAATACAAGTGTCGTCGCTCCGGCCGACAGCGCTTCTTCGACGGCGTACTGAATGAGCGGCTTGTCGACGATCGGCAGCATTTCCTTCGGGCTTGCCTTGGTGGCAGGCAGGAAGCGCGTGCCACGTCCGGCGACCGGAAACACCGCTGCTCTGATCACACCCGTCTTGGCCACTTCTCGGCTCTCCGGCACCTCGCAAGGGTTGCGATCTTACACGAACGATCCAACGCCGGACCGCTTCGCCAGGGCTGCTCGGCGCGTGCTACCTGATAAACGAGCAGAAGGAAGGGCAAAAAAAAAGCGAGCGCGGCCGCACGTGAACGTGCGCCGCCGCGCCCGAAGCTCCCGACGATGGGTGATGCGCTGAAGTTACGGGACGCGCCGCCGCGTTCAGTGCGGGTCGCCGCCCGCGTCGGATTCGCCGCCCGCGTTCGCGCCCGGCTTCGACTTGCCGCCCTTGCTGGACTCGCCCGCTTGCGCTTTGTCGAGGCGAATGTTGCTGCGATTCTGCTCGACGACGTGCTTGCCAATGCCCTTGACGTTGGCGAGATCATCGGCGGTACGGAACGGGCCGTTCTTCTGGCGGTAGTCCACAATGGCCTGTGCGCGAGCGAGCCCGATGCCTGTCAGCTCTTTGGCGAGCGTCTTGGCGTCGGCGGTGTTGATGTTGACGGGACCCGCGGACACCGCGAGCGGCAGCGCGATGAGTCCCAGTGCGGCGATGAGCAGGCTGACCATAACGGAAACGGATTTCATGCGATTCCTCCTTGAAGCATTGAGCGCAATCGATCTGACCGCGTGCCAGGCGGCACGTGGGTGAACTTTAGCGTCGCGTGGGCTGCGCTACAGCCGGGGAGCCTGCGCGATTCACCAGATTCACCGGCCAATCATCCACACCGGTTTCATGCTGTCCCAGGCTTTGCAGCCCGGGCATTGCCAGAAGAGCGCCTGGCTCGCGAAACCACAGGTCCCGCATTGGTAACGCTTGCCGCGCGCCGCCAGCCGCAGAACGGCGCGGGCAGCGCGGCGCTGATCGAGTGGACGCTCGCTGATGCGCGCAATTTCGAGGAGATCCGGCGTTGCGGCGATGTAATCGAGCACGATGTCCGAGAGCGACCCCTCCGGCACGTCGTCGATCATGAGCAGCGCTTGGGCCAGGTCGGCGGAGCGCTCGCCCCGCAAACGCCCAACACGCGCGCGGAGACTTTCGATGTGTAGTTCCGGTCGAGAGCGGCGCGCGCTCGCGATGAAGCGCGGCAGCACTTCCAGCAGCAGATGCCAGTCTTCATCGAGCACTCGCAACAGCAGACGCGCCGCGAGATCGTGAGCGCCACGATGGGCTGCAAGTTCCGCGCGCATCAGGTTGGCGCGCGCGCAGCGCCGTTTCAGCCCCCGCGCGAGACGCAGGTAACGGCGCGCATCGATGTGCCGATTCTGCCGGTGCGCCGCGGCGGCAAGCTCGCAGTGATAGTGGGCCAGAGCGCCCGCGCGCTCCGCCGCAATATCTGCCGGCAGATCGCGATGCACGGCCACCGCCTGCGTCCAGTCGTTTTCGAGTTCATAGATCCTGAGGAGCGCGAGCAGTGCCGCCGTGCGGTGACTCGGTATCTCCGAGAGCTGCTGCAGGATCTTCTCGGAGCGATCGAGCACGCCCGCGCGGAGGTAATCCTGCGCAAGCGCCCAGAGCGCGTGCTGGTGGTGTTCCACAGCGAGGTTTGGGCGTGCCAGTATGTTCTGGTGGATGTGTATCGCGCGATCCACTTCGCCGCGGCGCCGATAAAGACTCCCGAGTGCGAAATGTGTTTCGACCGTGTCCTGATCGACCTCGAGCAGCCGCGTAAAGATCTCAACGGCGCGATCCGGGTGCTCGTTGATCAGTGAATCGAGCCCGGCGTAATACCCGCCGGGAAGGTGGGTTTCGGGTTCATGCGCGCGTGCTCCTACGGAGCGCTTACCCCAGCCGCGCCGGCCATAGAGCCAACCGATGAGGCCCGCTGTCAGGGCAAGGGCCACATACGCCGCAAGCGTCGCCACGGTGGTCACACCGGAGCGCGCCGCGTGGCGCGCTCAATCCCTGATGGGTTTGCCGGCGTTCTCGTTCACCCGCTCGCGCAGGTCTTTGCCAGGCTTGAAGTGCGGGACGTATTTACCCGCCAGAGCGACGGCTTCCCCGGTCTTCGGGTTTCTGCCCTGTCGCGGCGGACGGAAGTGCAGCGAAAAACTGCCGAAACCCCGGATCTCGATGCGCTCACCCTGAGCCAGGGCATCGCTCATGATTTCGAGGATCTGCTTGACCGCCAGCTCCACATCCTTGGCGGGCAGATGCTTCTGCTTGGCCGTGATGATCTCGATCAATTCGGACTTCGTCATGCCCGGGCCCGTTCTTGTTGTTCGGCAGCCTGCTGTCCAGTTGTGGCCATCATATCAGGAGCTTAGCGTCGCCCGGCAAGCTGCCTCGCGCCGCGACATAAGCCCCTAGTCCTGGCCCGCGATATGCTCTTTCAGCAGGTCGCCCAGGCTCGTACCACTGCTCGAACCGGATTCGCTCTTGTAGTTCTGCACGGCCTCGGCCTCTTCGTGAGCTTCCTTGGCCTTGATCGACAGGGCGATGGTCCGGCCCTTGCGGTCGACGCCCGTGAATTTGGCCTCGACCTCGTCGCCAACCTTCAGCACCTGGCGTGCATCCTCCACGCGGTCGCGTGAGAGCTCGGAAGCACGCAGATTCCCTTCGATGCCGTTGCCGAGGTCGATAATCGCACCCTTTGCATCGACGTCCCTGACCGTGCCACGCACCATCGTGCCCTTCGGGTGATCCGCGAGATAACTCGAGAATGGATCCTTGGCGAGTTGCTTGACGCCGAGCGAAATGCGTTCACGCTCCGGATCGATCGACAGCACCATGGCCTCGACCTGCGCACCCTTCTGGTAGTTGCGCACCGCCTCCTCGCCTGGGGCATCCCACGAGATATCCGAGAGGTGCACGAGTCCGTCGATGCCGCCCGGCAATCCAATGAAGATGCCAAAGTCGGTGATCGACTTGATCTGTCCCGCGACTTTGTCGCCGCGGTTGTAGTTGTCGCTGAACTCTTTCCAGGGATTCTCTTTGCACTGCTTAAGGCCCAACGATATGCGGCGCCGCTCCTCGTCGATGTCGAGCACCATCACTTCGACTTCCTGACCGATGTGCACGACCTTCGCCGGATTGACGTTCTTGTTCGTCCAGTCCATTTCCGACACGTGCACGAGGCCTTCGACGCCCTCTTCGATCTCGACGAAGCAGCCGTAATCGGCAATGTTCGTGACCTTGCCGAAAAGACGCGTATTCGGCGGGTAGCGCCGCGCGATATTGGACCAGGGATCCGCGCCGAGCTGCTTCAGGCCCAGCGACACGCGCGAGCGTTCGCGATCGAACTTGAGAATGCGCACTTCGATTTCATCGCCCACCTTGACGACTTCCGAGGGGTGTTTGACGCGCTTCCATGCCATGTCGGTGATGTGCAGGAGTCCGTCGATGCCGCCCAAATCCACGAACGCACCGTAGTCGGTGAGATTCTTGACCGTGCCTTTGACGACCGAGCCTTCCTGCAGATTGTCGAGGAGCGCATTGCGCTCCGCGCTGTATTCCTGCTCGACCACGGCACGCCGCGAGACCACGACGTTGTTGCGCTTCTGATCGAGCTTGATGACTTTGAATTCGAGGACCTTGCCCTCGAGATACGACGGATCGCGGACCGGCCGCACATCGACGAGTGACCCAGGCAGGAACGCCCGGACGTTGTCGATTTCCACCGTGAAGCCGCCTTTGACGCGGCCCGTGATCATGCCGGTAACGATTTCCTGCGCTTCGAAGGACTTCTCCAGACGTGTCCAGGTTCGTGCCCGCTTGGCCTTTTCGCGCGACAGGCGCGTTTCGCCGTTGCCATCCTCGACGCTGTCGAGCGCTACCTCGACGTCGTCGCCGGCCTGAACCTCCATTTCGCCCTTTTCATTGCGAAATTGTTCAGCGGGAATGACGGCTTCGGATTTGAGGCCGACGTTGACGATGACCATGTCGGGTCCGACTTCAACGACGCGGCCCATGAGGATGGTGCCTGGTTTGAGGCGCTGGCTGGCCGCGCTCTGTTCGAATAGCTGGGCAAAACTCTCGGTCATCATGATGATTGATTGATTCCGGGCAGCATTTTTGCTGCCATGCTTTTGACGTGGCCCTAAACGGCAATCCAGCCGGTCGAGGGGAAACACAAAAGGGACTTGGCTCTCCTGCCGGTCCCGCCTTAAAAACCTCTTTCCTTCGCCAGCCCCAACACGCGCTCAACAACCTCCGGGATGCTGAGTTGAGTCGAGTCGAGAACGACGGCCGTCTCACTCGGACGGAGCGGAGCGACCGCCCGTGTCGAGTCGCGCCTGTCGCGCTCTGCTATCTCCAAAAAAAGGGCGGCAAGGCTAGCATCAATACCCTTGTCCTTCAACTGCTTATAGCGGCGCAGGGCCCTCTCTTCGGCGGTAGCGGTCAGAAACACCTTGAGCCCTGCGGTTGGGAAGATGACGGTACCCATGTCGCGCCCGTCGGCCACCAGGCCCGGGGGGCGCGCGAAGGCGCGCTGGCGCCCAACCAGCGCCTCACGGACACCCGGGTGCTGTGCGACGATGGATGCGGCTTTACCCGACTCCTCGGAGCGCAGGTCGCGGGTTACATCGTGGCCAGCGAGCAGAATCCGCTCCTCCCCCTCCGCAGTGGATGTGAATTGGGCGTCCATATTGGCGGCAATCCGGGCGACCCGATCCGCGTCGGTGAAATCAATGCCCGCCGCGCGGCTCGCAAGCGCGCACAGGCGATACAGGGCGCCGCTGTCGAGCAGATGCCAGCCGAGCTTGCTCGCCACGGCACGTGCGATCGTTCCCTTGCCGGAGCCGCTCGGACCGTCGATCGCAATGACGGGGACGCCAGCGGTCGATCCGGATGCGGCTGCCGCCATGAATCAGCCTCGCGCCTCAATGTTCAGTCCGGCCTGGCGCGCCAGGTCCACAAATCCCGGGAACGACGTCGCGACATTCGCGGTATCCGCTATCTGGATCGGTCCGCTCGCCCGCAGACTTGCGATTGCAAAGGACATCGCGATCCGGTGATCGCCACCGCTATCGATCGCCCCGCCCGTGAGTCCGCCGCCCCGGATACGCATGCCGTCGGGCAGCGCTTCGACGTCCGCCCCAAGCTGCTTGAGCCCCTTTGCCATCACCGCGATGCGATCGCTCTCCTTCACCCGCAACTCCTCAGCTCCGCTGACGAGCGTTTCCCCGCGAGCGCAAGCCGCCGCGACGAACAGTACGGGAAATTCATCGATCGCAAGCGGCACCAGCGCGCGTGGCACGTCAATGCCGCGCAGCGCACTCGGCCGCACCACCAGGTCAGCGATGGGTTCACCGCCGCTCTCGCGCTCATTCTCGACCGTGATGTCCGCGCCCATGCCGAGCAGAATTTGCAGCAAGCCCGTGCGGGTTGGATTCATGCCGACGTGCTCGAGGCGCAGCTCGCCTTCCGCAGCGAGGCAACCGCCGACGAGGAAGAATGCGGCAGAGGAAAAATCCGCTGGCACCCCAACGTCGCTCGCGCGCAGCCTTGCCGGCCCGGCGACTCGTGCCGCACGGCCTTGCTGCACCACCTCGACGCCGAATCCGCGCAACATGCGCTCCGTGTGATCACGCGTCGGCGTGGGTTCGACGACTTCGGTACTGCCCTGCGCATAGAGGCCGGCGAGCAACACGGCGGATTTCACCTGCGCGCTCGCAACTGGCAGCTCATACCGTATGCCATGCAATCTTTGGCCGCCGTGAATGACCACCGGCGCATGCCCCTCCGTCGTATCGATGCGCGCGCCCATGGAACGCAAAGGCGCTGCGACGCGCTCCATCGGCCGCCGGCTGAGCGACGGATCGCCGACCAGACGCGACGCGAACGACTGACCGCTCAAGAGCCCGAGATAAAGACGCATCGCCGTTCCCGCGTTGCCCATGTCGAGATCGCCAGCCGGCGCCCGCAGACCGTGCATGCCGGCGCCTTCAACTACCACCGTTGTCGCATCAGGGCGCTCCGTACGCACGGCCATTGCGCGCAAGGCGCCCAGAGTCGCGAGACAGTCCTCGCTGTCGAGAAATCCGGTGATTCGTGTGCGCCCTTGCGCAATACCGGCGAGCATCAGCGCACGGTGCGAGATCGATTTGTCACCCGGAACACGCAGGCGCCCGGAAAGTTTGCGAACCGGACTTGCGATATAGGAGGGAGTGCGCCCGGCGACGCCGCGTTCCGCCACGCTCATACCGCGCTCCCAAGCGCGTCCGCCAGTGCTTTGATGCAGCGCTCGTTCTGTGCCGCCGTACCCGTCGATATTCGCAGGCAATTCGGCAATCCGTAAGGCGCCATCGGCCGTACGATCACGCCGGTGCGCAACAGCGCCTCATAGATGCGCGCGGCGGGGCGGCCGAGGTCGATGAGCACGAAATTTCCAGCCGATGGCAAGCAGGTGATGCCGAGTGCACGGCAGCCCTCAGTCAGGCGTTCGACTCCCGCATGATTCAGCGTCACCACCTCTTCCAGATGGGCGCGATCGCCAAGCGCCGCGCTGGCAGCCGCGAGACTGACGCTGCTGACATTGAAGGGTTGCCGCACGCGATTCAGAAGTTCCGCGACGACCGGATGCGACAACGCATAGCCAACGCGCAAGCCGGCGAGGCCGTAGGCTTTCGAAAAAGTTCTGAGGACGACGAGGTTTGGAAAATCGCGGAGCCAGGTGCTCGCGTCCGGGCAATCGACCTCGCGCGCATAGTCGTGATACGCCTCGTCGAGGACCACCAGCGTGGTTGCGGGCAGCGCTTCGATGAAACTTCGCAGTTCGCCTGGCGCTAGCCAGGTGCCCGTGGGGTTGTTGGGGTTCGCGATGAACACGAGGCGCGTGCGTTCGTTGACGACGGCTCGTAGCGCCTTGAGATCGTGGCCCAACGGCATGGCCGCGTTGTGCGGTTTTGCCGGAGCAATGGCGACAACCGCGCCCGTCGCCTGCGCGACCAGCGGGAAGACCTGGAAGCAATACTCCGACATCGCCGCCTCGACTCCAGGCACGAGAAAGGCCTCGGCGAGCATCACGAGCAGATCGTTGGAGCCGTTGCCGAGCGTAATGCACTCGGGCGCGATGGCGTGATGGCGCGCGAGCGCCTGACGCAGTTCGTGACCGTTGCCATCCGGGTAGAGCCGAATGGTACTGAGCGCCGCCGTCGCGGCCTGCACGGCGCGCGGCGAGGGTCCGAGCGGATTCTCGTTCGACGCCAGTTTCACGCTGTCGTGAATGCCGTATTCGCGCTCGAGTTCGCTCAGCGGTTTGCCTGGCACATAGGCCGAGAGGCCGAGAACGGCCGGTGCGGCGAGTTTGCGAAAGTCCGTGGTCATGGCGCGCGGATCGGCGTCGAGCTCAAGAAAGCACCGCCGTCTTATATCACCGCGACGGGATACGAGCCGAGGATCCTGAAGAGCTCAGCGCGCTTGCGCAGCTCTGTGAATGCGCGCTTCACGGGCTTGTCTTCCGCATGGCCTTCCAGGTCGATGAAGAACACATACTCCCATTTGCGCCGCTGCGACGGCCGCGACTCGATGCGGGTCATGCTGATCTTGTTACGGGCAATGGGCTGCAGCAATCGATAGAGCGCCCCGGGCGCGTCGGTATGCGCGGCGGTCACCAGAATCGTCGTCTTGTCCTTGCCGCTCGGCGCGAAAAGCTTGCGGCCTACCACGAGAAAACGGGTGGTGTTGTCCGGCCGATCTTCAATGTCCGTCGCCAGAACGGTGAGACCGTAGACTTCAGCGGCCGCCTGGCCGGCGATCGCGGCGGTGCCCTTCTCGTCGCGCGCGCGGCGCGCGCCCTCGGCGTTACTGGAGACTGCCACGCGCTCGACTTCCGGCAGGTGCTCATCGAGCCATTCGCGGCACTGGGCGAGCGACTGCTGATGCGCGCAAATGCGTTTGACGCCCATGAGCGAGTCCATCGAGCCCATCAAGTGCTGATGGATTCGCAGCTCGATTTCGCCGCAGATCTTGAGCGGCGATCGCAGGAACATGTCGAGCGTATGGCTGACCGTACCTTCGGTCGAATTCTCCACTGGGACGACGCCGAAGTCGGCGGCGCTCGATTCGACTTCATGGAAGACTTCGCGCGTACCGGGCAGCGGCAGCGCGCGCACCGAGTGGCCGAAATGCTTGAGCACCGCGGCCTGCGTGAAAGTACCTTCAGGACCGAGGAAGGCCACCTTGAGCGGTTCCTGCTGCGCGAGGCACGCCGACATGATTTCCCTGAAGAGGCGCAGGATCTCCTCGTCGCGCAACGGTCCCTTGTTGCGGGCCAGGGCCTTGCGCAGCACTTCAGCTTCACGCTCCGGACGGTAGAAGTCGACCGTGCGCCCCGCCGCTCCTTTGGAGATGCCGACAGCCTGTGCGTAGCGCGCCCGCTCGCTGATCAACTCATGAATGCGCGCATCGACCGCGTCGATCCGCGCGCGAATCTCCTCGAGCGCGGGTCGCGTGGCAGGTGTCGGCGCTAGCTTCTTCTTGCGGACCATGTTCTTGCGCGAATGCTGGCGACAATACTAAACAATGCGGGCGGCCAGTACGCCGCTGATTGCGCGAATGGCTGTAAGTACCCCGGCACTGATCGGCGCGTCGGTATCGATCACGGTATAGGCAAGTTCGCCGCGCGATTTGTTGAGGAGGTCCGCGATGTTGAGTTTCGCATTCGCGAGGCAGGTGGAGATCTGGCCGACCATGTTCGGCACGTTCTCGTTGACGATCGACAAACGGAACGTCCCGGGAACCCGCGGCATCATCGCTTCCGGAAAATTCACCGAGTGGCGGACGTTGCCGTTCTCGAGATAGTCGCGCACCGTGTCGGCGACCATGATCGCGCAGTTCTCCTCGGCCTCGTTGGTGGAGGCTCCGAGATGGGGCAGCGCGATGACCCGCGGATGTTCCTTGTTCTGATGGGTGGGAAAGTCGCAGACGTACGCCGCGAGCTTTTCGCTGTCGAGCGCCGCAAGCACCGCGGCTTCATCGACGATCGGGGCACGCGAAAAGTTGAGCACCACCGCGCCCTGCTTCATCACGCGGATGCGCGCGGCGTTCACGAGACCGCGGGTCGCGTCATTGAGCGGCACATGCACGCTGATGATGTCCGCGCGCGCGAACAGATCGTCGAGCGACATCGCCTGCTCCACGGCCGATGACAGCTGCCATGCGCGCTGCACGGTGATCTGCGGATCGTAGCCCAGCACTTTCATGCGCAGGCCGAGCGCGGCGTTGGCGACTTCGACACCAATCGCACCAAGGCCAACCACACCGAGCGTGCGTCCAGGCAGTTCAAAGCCGACGAACTTCTTCTTGCCCTGCTCGACCTGCTCCTCGAGCGCATGATCATCGCCCTTGAGCTCGCGGGTATGAGCCCACGCCTGGCAGATGTTGCGCGCTGCCAGGAACATGCCGGCAAGCACGAGTTCTTTCACGGCATTGGCATTCGCGCCCGGCGCATTGAACACCGGTATGCCCCGTTTGCTGTACGCCGCGACCGGAATGTTGTTGGTACCCGCCCCTGCGCGGCCGACTGCCATGACGCTGTCGCCCACCTTGAGTTTATGCATATCGGCGGAGCGCACGAGGATGGCATCCGGCGCATCGATTTTCGCTCCGACCTCAAAGCGATCGCCCGGAAAACGTTCGAGGCCGAGCGGTGAAATGCTGTTCAGCGTGAGAATTCGAAATAGCATCGTGAGTCCTGGTTCCGCTGCTTCTGCGCTAGCCGTTCTTGCGCGCAAACTCGCGCATGAAGGCGATGAGCGCATCGACTCCGGCGATCGGCATGGCGTTATAGAGACTCGCGCGCATGCCGCCGACCGAACGGTGTCCCTCGAGATGCGTGAGGCCCGCGGCCCGCGCTTCCTCGCAGAACTTCTTCTCGAATTCAGGTCTCGGGACCGTGAACGGCACATTCATCCAGGAGCGGCAATCGCGCGCCACCGGATTGGCGTAGAAACCTGAAGCGTCGATGTAGCCGTAGAGTCGCTCGGCCTTCGCGCGATTCTGCGTGGCCATCGCTGCGAGGCCACCCTTGGCCTTCAGCCACTTGAACACGAGCCCGGCAATGTACCAGCCGAATGTCGGCGGCGTGTTGAGCATCGAGCCATCATCGGCCATCGCCTTGTAATCAAATACCATCGGCGTGCCGGGCCGCGCCTTGCCGATGAGATCGTCGCGCACGATCACCACCGTGATGCCGGACGGCCCGATGTTCTTTTGCGCGCCGGCATAGATGAGACCAAAGCGGCCGACATCGAGGGGGCGCGACAGGAGGGTTGAGCTCATGTCGGCAACCAGTGGGGTTGAGCCGCCGGGGATAAATGGGAATTCGACACCACCGATCGTCTCGTTCGGCGTGTAGTGCAGGTACACCGCCTGCGACGAACGCTTCCAGGTCGCTTCCGGCGGGATAGCGGTGTAGTTGGAGTCGGCTGCATCGGCCACTACATTGACGCGAGCGTAGCGCTTCGCTTCGCCGATCGCCTTCTTCGACCACTGACCTGTGTTCACGTAGTCAACCGTCGATTCCGCGGAGGCAAGGTTCAGCGGCACCGCGGAAAACTGGCCGGTGGCGCCTCCTTGCACGAACAGCACTTTGTAGTTCGTCGGAACCTTGAGGAGCTCCCGCAGATCCGCCTCCGCGGTCTGGGCCGCCGCGACGAACGCTTTTGAGCGGTGACTCACCTCCATCACCGACATGCCGCTGGCGTTCCAGTCGGTCATTTCGGCGCGAGCTTGCTCCAGAACCTCCAAGGGTAGCGCCGCAGGGCCGGCGCTGAAATTGAACACGCGCATCCGCAATCCTTACGAAGTGTGATCGATAAGGGGACGAAACGGGGGACCGGCGGATGGTATCAGGCCGGTGGAGGCGTTTCAGCAGTGTCCGTGGCTTCCGGGGCGTCGCCATTCAGTGCCGCGACGCGCTCGAGGCCGACGAGCCGCTCGCCTTCAGGGATGCGGATGAGACGCACACCCTGCGTGTTGCGGCCCACGACCGAAATCTCGTTGACGGGGGTACGCACGAGGGTGCCGCTCGACGTGATCAGCATGACCTCGTCGTCATGGACCACCTGCAGCGCTCCAACCATTTCACCGTTGCGATCCGACGTCTGCAGCGCGATGACGCCCTGGCCCCCGCGGCCTTGCGGCGGAAAGTCTTCCATGGGCGTGAGCTTGCCGAAGCCGTGCTCGGAGGCGGTCAGGATGTGACCGTCGCCGACGACGATCAGGGCATTGACCCGCTGCGTATCGCTGAGGCGTATGCCCCGGACACCCGCCGCTTCGCGGCCCATGGCGCGCACTTCGTTTTCGTGAAAACGAATGGACTTGCCGCCGGTCGAGAACAGCATGATTTCACGCTGCCCATCGGTGAGTGCCACGCCAACCAGCTTGTCGTCGGCGCCAAGATCGACCGCGATGATGCCGCTCGTGCGCGGGCGGGAAAAAGCCGATAGCGGCGTTTTCTTGACCGTGCCAAGCGCCGTCACCATGAAGACAAAGCTGCCGTCGTCATACTCCTTGATCGGCAGCATCGCATTGATGCGCTCGCCTTCGACGAGCGGCAGCAGATTGACGATGGGTTTGCCGCGCGCAACACGGCCGGCCTGCGGCAATTCGTAGACTTTGAGCCAATAGACTTTGCCATGGCTCGAAAAGCAGAGCAGCGTGTCGTGGGTGTTGGCTACGAACAGCTTGTCCACGAAATCCTCGTCCTTGACCGCTGTCGCGGCCTTGCCGCGGCCGCCGCGGCGCTGCGCCTGATACATCGACACGGGTTGCGCCTTCGCATAGCCGGTGTGCGACAGAGTCACGACCACTTCCTGCGGCTCGATCAGGTATTCGATCGTCAGATCCGAACCGTCGTGCACGATCTCCGTGCGCCGCTTATCGCCGTAGGTATCGCGAATCTCAGCGAGCTCGGCGCGGATCACCCTGAGCAAGCGCTCCGGGTCCGAGAGAATATTCAGCAGGTCCGCGATGCGTTCGAGGAGCTCGCCGAACTCGCTGACAATCTTATCCTGCTCAAGTCCCGTGAGGCGCTGCAGCCGCATCTCGAGAATGGCGTGCGCCTGCGACTCGGATAATCGATAGCCATCCGGCTGCAGGCCAAATTCTGCGCCGAGGCGATCGGGCCGCGTGCTCACGGCTCCCACGCGCTCGAGCATTTGCGGCACCGCGCCCCAGGACCATAGGCGCGCCATGAGCGCGGCCTGCGCTTCCACCGGATTCGGGCTCGCTTTGATCAGGGCGATCACCGGATCGATGTTGGCGAGCGCCACCGCAAGACCTTCCAGCAGATGCGCGCGCTCCCGCGCCTTGCGCAGATCGAAGATCGTCCGGCGCGTGACCACTTCCCGCCGATGGCGCAGAAACGCTTCGAGAAGCTGCTTGAGCGACAACAGGCGCGGCTGGCCATCGACGAGCGCGACCATGTTGATGCCGAAGACGGTCTCCATCGGCGTCTGGTTGTAGAGCTTGTTGAGCACGATGTCGGCGACTTCGCCGCGCTTCAGCTCAATCACCACCCGCGTGCCGTCCTTATCCGACTCGTCGCGCAGCTCCGAGATACCGTCGATCTCCTTGTTGCGCACGAGATCGGCGATGCGCTCGATGAGCCGCGCCTTGTTGACCTGATAGGGCAGCTCGGTGACCACGATCGCCTGGCGGCCGCCCTTGTCGAGATCTTCGATCAGCGTGCGTGCGCGCACGGACAGGCGTCCGCGGCCGGTCTTGTAGCCGGCGACGATTTCCTGCGCGCCGTTGATGATGCCGGCGGTCGGAAAATCCGGGCCTGGAATGTGCTGCATCAGGGCCGCAAGCGTCATGTTCGGGTCATCGATCAGCGCAAGACACGCGCCGATGACTTCGTTCAGATTGT